>NZ_CAWUDN010000054.1:0-53010 GCF_963920915.1 Nostoc sp. PCC 9305 | reverse complement strand
AAGGAATCATCCTTCTATGTTATATTTTCTCTCTCGACAATTAATCCACCCTGCCCAACCCCCCTTTTTAAGGGGGGCAAAAAATTTTCAAAGTCCCCCTTTTTAAGGGGGATTTAGGGGGATCTTACTATGTTTTGCATTGTGTATAAAGATGTGTGTACACCGTAGCCTTAACAAGGGGGAATTAAGGGGGTTAATATCAAGTCTGGCTAATTAGTTATGATTCCCGAATCTATGCAGAAACCCAAAAACTCTTCCCTCCTACTTAAAATCCGATTTCAATAGTCAAGCTGCGAATCTTTCCTGTATCTCCTTCAGCTTTATCTGCAACTTCCAAAGTCCAGGTTCCTTGGGGACTTTTACCTTTAAAGGCAGCAAGTTTAGGGGTGTTTACCTCGTCATAAATTGTTTTAATATTATCTGTAGCTCCGCCTTGGCGATCGTGCAGATTTATGGGAAGTATGCCTGTTTGCACCGGGGGAAGGAGAGTAACTATAAGATCCCCAATATACGTATGCTCGATATCTACATTAACTTTGATGGATTTTAGGAGGGTGGTATTAGCGATCGCCACCGATAATGTTGATGTTTGCAAGTCGTTAATTGGCACATCTTGCACTGCTTGGAATCTGCTGATGGGTGATGTTTGCGGTGGCTTGGCCAATTCTACAGCTTTCAGAGCATTGATTCGACCGTAACCGTAAAAGGGGCTGCGACCATTGGCATCATATTTACCTCCAGCTGAATCGATGCGATCGCAAGAGCGTTTAATAATGTCTCGCACTTCATCCCAACGCAGATTTGGGTTTCTGGCAAGAATCAAGGCTGCGACACCTGCTGCACCTGGACAGGAACTAGAAGTTCCGCCAAATTCGTTCGTATAGTTGCCTAAAGCCTCACCCAGATTTCGATTACCTGAATTATAGCCAAGTACACCAGAGCGATCGGTTGTCCAAATTCCAGTGGTTTGAGAACTGTCACCATTGTTGCTGGGGAAGGCACACCAAACCGCCTGACCAAAATCACTGTAAGCGCTTCTCGTACCGTAGTCGTTACAAGCTGCCACTGCAATTATTTTTTGGTAGCTGGCGTAGCCGTCATTATCGACGCTTTCGTTACCATTGCCAGCTGCAAATAAAATTACACAGCCCTTGCCATTGCGCCCTTTATTGATTGCAAAGTCTATAGCAAGTCGGGTGGAATCAGGCAAAGGTACTTTTTGCTTGTGTGCGGGATCGTCTGGCTCAAACCAAGTACCGTCTGCTGGGCCCCAACTGCAAGAAATAACATCTGCACCATTTTGAGCCGCCCAAATAAAGGCATCTGCTTCATCCTGCGACCCCAACGCCGAAGCTAAACGAATCGGCATGAGTTTTGCCCCCGGTGCTACACCAGATGCCCCAAAGTTACCGTTTGCACACGCTACTCCTGCACAAGATGTACCGTGGTTATTATCATTTCCCGGTCTGGGATTGTTCGTTTTACGTGTGACATCACGCGGGGCGACAATCTTGCCAGAGGAACGGAACTCTTCATGATCGAGATCCATACCATCATCGATAATTGCAATAATTGTCCCAGTGCCATTGCTCAATTTCCAAGCGGCTTCAACATTGGCATGGGCGTTAATTACCTTACCATCAATTGTTGTTTGCTTTAAGTGCCATTGCTGCGGGAAAACCTGACGTTGGCGTGACTCACGCGCTAGTTCGGGATGACACAGTTCAACTGATTCCTCATTTAGAAGTCTCTCGGCGATGTCAAAGACGGCTATACCAGTATTTGTAGGGGCACTGACAAAATAAGCATTTCGTGCATATTCAAGTTGGCGTTTAATTGTTAAGTTGTAACGTCTTAAAACCTCTTGGCAGACACCTAAATCTTCTTCGCTATCAAATTTAACAAAAAGGTTTTCAGTGTAAACTACAGGTTGTTGGGATACTGGATCGATTAAGACACGTCCAGCAAATTGGACTTCGGACTCATTGTTGAGAATTTCACGGGCGCGATCGCGCAAAGCGACACCCTGATTCGGAACTTTTGCTTGTAAAATTTCTACACCCGCTTGCCGAAACCGTGTTTTTAACTCAAATTGATTGAGGATGCTACGAGCTGTGGGTGATACAGGTGCGACTTCAAAGGATCTTGCACCAACAATAGTGCTACGGCTTTCAGTACGGACGACAACGTGTTCGTTACTGATAGCAAATTCATACTGTTGGCCGTTCTGTCCACCATAGCGAACCTGAACCATTGTTTAATCTCCTAAATGTTTTGAAATTTGGGAATTGGGAAACCGTATTATGCCTTACTTTTAAAGCTTGCTTTACCCATCTTAGGCTTACGTTTACTTTATGGATGCTTCTGATTTCATGTGTTATATGTGTATTACAATACAGAATTTAATCTATCTCAGTTCATACAAACCTTCGATTAGTCTTTCCAGAAAAGAAAAGATTGAAAATCGGTTGTTTTAAGAATCTTCATTATCACTAGGGGCGTATAACTGTGAGGCGTTGCTGAATCAAGGGATGATTCTTGTAGGGTGGGCGACACGAGCGCCCTGAAATACAAGGGACGGGCAAGATGCCCATCCCACAAAACTAGCAAAATCATCCCGCAAATATGCAACGCGAACTGTGAATCACGATGAAAAGAATGTATTTTATACCACTGAAAAACGCTATAACATCATTAGAACTTGAGGAAGATGTTTTATTTTCCGGCTGAGTATTTTCTACAGGTGTATTCTTTACCCCTGATTCCTGAAGTGAGATTTCAAAAAGACTACTTTTCTGAGTATCCCGAACAAATTCGGGTTAGTGGCGATGTAAGCCTACGCACTGCTGTATCTTACACTCGTAAACCTGGGTACTATGCAATACATTACAATCAACCCAGCACTGTGGCAATAGGGGCAATTTTACGACTTAACGACGGTGCGATGTCTACGACGGGCTACGCCTACGCAGTTTTTTCAGGCGAACCCAATCAATCAGAACGGGGTATATTGAGTCCGGTTTATACACTAGAATCCAATGCTTCCTTAGCAGTACCAACTGGACTGGTTTTTATCCGCTTTGCTGAAAGCGTTGATGTGGAGTCGCAACGCGAGGTAATTAATCGAGCTGGTTATGAAGTAGCAGAAAGCCTTTCTTATGCGCCTCATACCGCTTGGTTGCGTGCCAAATCAGGTAATATTGTTGATGCGTAGGCGTAGCCCGTCGTAGACATCGCTGGAATTTCTCAGTTAGAAGCGATCGCTAATGTTGAGAATGTCGAACCTCAAATGCTGATGGAAAGAAGTTTAAGATAAATTACAAATTATACATATTAGAGATATTCTTACTTCTAAGTTGACGGTAATATAAGTAGCATACTTCACTATTGCCTAAATCTTTTTTGGTTGAACGGCAAAACTTGCAAGTTAATCAAAATTCAGAAGAAGACGATCGGGAGTTAATTATGCGATTAAAACCACTTTATCAACAAGATAGGGAACAAGCTATACAAGAAGGAAATCAGCAAGGCGAACAACGTTTAATTCTACGTCAATTAAATCGCCGTTTGGGTGAGATTGATTCATCTACTATTGAGCGAGTTCAAGGATTATCTATTGGACAATTGGAGGCGTTAGGAGAGGCTTTGTTAGACTTCTCAACTATTTCTGATTTAGAAGCTTGGTTAAACCAAAAAATTGAATAAATCTAATCTGTAAATCAATTAAACAAATTTTGTGTGATACTGCACTTTATTCATGTAGGAGCAAGTCATGAATTACCCCTACAACTGAAATTAGAATACTAACCAAAACTTTCAACAACGTACATATCATTTCCTGTATTGCCAACTAAAAGCAAGCTACTGTCATCGCTTTCTAAAGTTTGGCTGCCAGCAATACCCTTTTGCAGAACTTTAATTATTCTTTGGGGAGTGAAAGATTCCAATTCGACAAACTTTCCCGATTCTAACCATGCTAATTCTTCAGCAGATAAACTTTGACGTATTTCTTCAGGCAATTGTTTAGCTGCTTGCGCCGACTCTGGAGAGGATTGAATGAACATTCCGCGCTTAGTGGCGATAATTTGACGTGGCGTTAGTCCAATATCAATAATCGCAATCTCGCTATTGAGAAACCAATTAGCATTGGTTCTCAAATTATGAACTAAAGCAATTCCTCGTGGATTGCAATCATGTATTGCATAGACTTTCAAATCGGGATTGCGCCGCAGCATTTGCATTGTGGTGTCAAAAATGCTTTGGGGATATCCAGTAATGCTGAGGATTGCACAGTTATTTTCAAAGTGAAAATTATTAGCAATTAATAGTTGAGCAATACTAGCAGTATCACAAACGACTAATCTATCAAAACTGTAAGCCGTTACATCAGGATTAATCGTGGCTGGTGTATTTTCTTGCTTTGGCGAAGGAAGAATTTTGAGAATTGAACCATTGATTTGCTGCCAGCGATCTAGCCAATCTTTAACCTGAGATTCAGAAATTAAAAAGTCTTGTGTTAATAATTCAATTCGCCCTATCTGTAGAGTTCCTAAATATATGGGCAGCATTCCTAGGATCACAATAATCACAAAGAGGGGAAATGACTTTAAAGCCAGAATTCCTATCGAAAGGATAATTACTCCTATGATTTGTAAATTCCTCGCATTTTGTTTGCGACTTACAAGATTGAGTTTAGTTGATTTGCTACTTACATAAAAGAAATTAATAAACGCAAGATTTACTATTAACGGTATAATAATCGTTAATGATGTAACCAAGTTAATAACTAAAAAAGGAAGTAACCAGCCAAATCGTGAAATTGACTTAGAGTTTTTTCTTAGACGATTATCTAAAAAAGAAAGCAGTTGCTTTGGTGTAAAAAATAAGGTGTTATTTGCAGAAATGTCAGCGATCGCCTTTGCAAAAAAAGGATCAGTAATCTTCACACTACTCATACTGGTCGGTTCAAAAGCAAAGGTATGATTGCATTTTATACACCGACCTTGATTAGCTGTCCGGTCTTTTAGTTTATTGTCAGTTCCGCAGTTAATACACTTCATAATGGTTGTTTTATGTTAGCTATCAAGCAGCTATAAAAAAAGCTATTTCTCTTCTCTGTGTTCTCTGTGTCTCTGTGGTTCGTTATTCTTTAAATCCAACTATCTCTCCCAAATTTAAGATAATAGAATACTTCTTAACTCAATACCTGATTTGTTAGCAAAACACTGTAGTCTTCGCGCCGACGAATCAAGCGATGTGTGTCATTTTCTAGCAAGACTTCCGCCGGTTTGGGACGGTGTAAAAAGTGAGAAGACATTGCATAACCATAAGCACCGACATCTAGAATGGCAACGAGATCGCCAATTTCTAGCGCTGGGAGTTGGCAATTTTTCCCCAGATAATCTCGTGAATATGTGGTGTTCCCACAAATATCAGTTGTGAATGGATTATCTGCTTGTTTCCAAGTAATAATTTCTCGGTAGCCGCCGTGTACAGAGGGTACTGAAAGATTAGCAACGGTGGTATCAACTCCAACAATCTGTTTTTCTCCTTGCCATTTTACAGAAACAACTTGAGCAAGCAAAGTTGCACATCCTGCGATCGCACTTCGTCCAGGTTCAATCACCAAATCAATTTTCCGTCCTAAACGAGTAATTCTCTCGGTTAACTCAGCCCCAAATATTTCCCAGTCAAAGGCTGTTTTGTTGTGGTGATAAGGATAGCCAAAACCACCACCAAAATCTAAATATTCCCAATCAGGTAACTTTTGTGCTGTGGCGATTACTGTATCGATCGCTTGGGTAAAAGCGGCTGTGGCGTTAGTTCCCGTCCCTCGATAGAAGTGTAAACCACTCAGCTTTAATCCCACCTCACCAGTTAAAGCGATCGCATCAGCAAATTCCTCTGGACGTACACCAATGCGGCTATCTCCGGTAATTTCCGGCAAATTGAGGCGTAAACCCAGCCGAATAGATTTCTCTCTGTGTTTGGGCAAAACTTCACAGCACAATTTCAACTGAGTAAGGCTATCGAGATTGAGTGTTGTAATTCCCCAATTCAGGACTTGTAGCATCTCAGCCTGATTCAAATTACTGCCACTATAAACAATCTCATTAGGATCGAAACCAGCTTGCAATCCTAAATAAATATCTCCTGGCGTATTGGCGTGAAGTCCCCATCCAAATGAACGAAAAATTTTTAACAGCACAATGTTGCCATTAGTAACACTGGCAAACCGAAATTGCGTGCGGGGATAACTGACTGCTTTGCTAATCCGCTCAATAGTTTCGCGCAAGCGATCGCCATTATAAACATAAAGCGGAGAACCGTAGTTATTCAGTAACTCCTCGGCAAATTCCCTGGAGAATGGAGCATTAAGACAATCTTGAGTTAAATTATTTGATACCATTTACCAAAAATACTGATACATTAAATTACGAATTACGAATTACGAATTACGAATTATTTTGTAATTTCTCCATAGCCAACGATGTAACCAAAAGGGATGATCCCAAGACTGTTTAGTTACTTCTTCATTTAAAACGTGCGATCGCCAAAGTTGCCACATAATTAGTAACCAGAGTGTTTCACCAATCCGACGCCCTTGAATAGCTCCTCCTAGATTGCCTTCAACAATTTGTGCTGCGATGTGAGGATAAAAATGGTTGTTGGCGCGAAGTATTTCTGGATTGAGCCAAATGCCGAGTTTATGCCAAAAATCATTTAAACACCAAGAAGTTAAAGGAACCCCCATACCCCGTTTTTGTCGCCAGACAATTTCGGGCGGAAGCCAATTTTCTACAGCCCGTTTGAGGATATATTTTTCACAGGCTCCTTGCAAACAGAGTTCTCCAGATAGGCGGAATGTCCATTCAGCTAAAGGTAAATCACAAAAAGGCGATCGCACCCACAATCCATGAGCAAACCCCAATGCAGTCGCACGGGGATGAATATTCTGCGCTCCTTTGAGCATCAAACTAGCACGGCGGAGGCGATGCAGCAAAGATGGACACTCATTGCGATCTAAAGCTGCCAACAGCCAATCTTCAGGATGCAAATTTTGGATCTGTGCATAAACCTCCGGTTGATAAACTTGAGATTCGTATCCCCCAAGACGATGAAAGGTGCGGAGATATTGCTGGATAAAAGTTTCCTGTCCGGCGGGATTTTCTGCTTGATAAACACCTGCGGCAATTAAAGGTTTGTTTGTCCAACCGGCAAATAATTGATCTCCACCTTCACCGTTAAAAATTACCTGAGTTTCCTGACTCGCCCTTTGAGATAGGAGATATAACGGCACACACACGCCATCTCCAAAGGGTAAATCTAATGCTTGCACAGTCGGAATTAAAGCATTTTCAATCGAACTTGGGGTTACTGCAACTTTAACAAGCGGAATTTTGAGAAACTGGGCGACTTGTTCCGCATAGAGATATTCTGGAATCCCTGCGTTACCAAAATCTAAAGTGTAGGCACGGACTTTCACCCCAGCTTGTACTAGCAGCGCCGCCACCACTGAAGAATCGAGTCCACCAGAGAGAAACACCCCAACAGGCTCATCTTTTAAATCGGCAATTTGTCGCTCAATGGAGTTTTTAAGGAGAGTTTGCAATTCAGTAATTGCTGTAGCTTCATCTGTTAACTGTTCTGGCGCTTCTCGCCATGAGTGGATTTTTTTAGATTCAGGCGATCGCAGAATACCTGATTGGCGATCGCTCTGCCAAATTAATTCAGTTCCCGCCGTCACTGCAAACACTCCATTAATAGGAGTTAAGGGTGTGGGAACGTAAGAAAAACAGCTATAGCCATATAATCCAGAAATGCTAACTTCTGACTGTTGCAAAATCGGTAAAAGTAATTGCAGTTGGGATGCAAACCAGATTATTTGTCCTTGCTGAGTCCAATACAAAGGCACTTTTCCGAAAGGTTCTCTTCCCAAAACTAGGCAGTTGTTTTCCTGGAGACTTACCCAAGCATCGGGTGAACTAAATAATCCTGATGCGGAGATGGCAGCAATTTGATTTTTAGAACTTACACAGAAGAGATCCCCCAACCCCCTTAAAAAGGGGGCTTTCAAGGTTCCCCCCTTTTTAAGGGGGGCTAGGGGGGATCTAGATTTCAGGTGTTCAGCGTGTAAGTCCTGATTTTGTTGCCTTCTGGAATTTCCATCGATTTCTATATAAACAACATTCCAGATGGGAAAAGGCTTTGAATTTTCCCTTTTAGGGGCGAGGTTTTCCACAACACTAGTTAACAGCGCTTCCAACTCCTGTTGAGCGCCGTAACCCCAATAGCCAAGAAAGTGATGCGGGATACCCATCTGGACTATTTAACTTCAAAAGTTGCATCGCTAATCTGCCGATCTTCTAGGAACATCTGCACCTGCCAATTGCCAACAGTTGCAGCCGGATTAATAGTGTAGCGACACTGGGTATCCCAGACAGACGTATTAATTTCGCGGGTTTGATAGTTATTTTGCTTGACAATTTGACCGCTTGGGTCAATCCAATTACAAGAGAGAGCCAGCTTTTTACTCAAAGGTGCATCCTTTAGAGTGACACGATACAACACTTCTGGATTGGTTTGGCGAGAAATTGTTTTTAAGTCGCCGCCATTATCTTGTGTCAAAGTGATGCGGTCTTGTTGAGCAGAAATACGGGAAAGTGTAGAACTTTGCTGCTGCATGAAAAATATTGTCGATGCAATGACCACCACTACAATTGCCACCACTCCAGAGGTAATCCATCGATTCCGGCGTTGTTGTACTTCCAATGCTTGGCGGCGATTTAACTGAATCAGCGCTTCATCTAGTAACTCTGGCGGTAAATTCAACTCCTGTAAAATTTCTCTAACCTGCTGTTGGTCTAGTTCCGCTTCCCGACGCAATTGCAGACCTTCTACTTCTGTAACTATTTGTGATAATTGCTCTTGAGTCAGTCGCTGCGTCATAGCTTAACTCCTGTTGAAAAATTTGATTGCGATCGCTAAATCTCGCTTTTGTAGGTACATCATAAGCTACAAAATAAAGTTGTTGCTTTTCGGATTTTTTAAGAGATACTTTTGTAAACACAGACGCGATGAATCGCCTCTCTACTTCTCACTCTTGTACAGACGCGATTCATCGCGTCTCTCCCAACTCAGCCCTGATTATGACTCAAGAACAACAAACTACAATTGCAGGTATCTATGAAGTCTGCATCGGCATTCCAGAGCCAATTTCTGCAATTCACTATTGGGAGCAATTTGGCTATCGCATTGGTGAAGTGGGTGAATTAACCGCAGATGTCGCCCATCAATTATATGGAGTGAATTCGTCTTTACGCTCAATTCGCCTCTACCACCAAAATGCAGATCATGGTTTGATTCGGCTGATGGTTTGGCAAAATCCCACCAATGAAGGTTTGGGAATAGCGTCAATGAAAATTAAGGGAAATCGCTGGGCAACAAGCTTAACTGCGGATGTCTTGAATATTTTAAATCATATAGAGGATGCAAAAGCGGCAGGTTTTCCTATTAGATACTCTAACCCTTATTGGGAAGTCATCTACAACAAAGAAAGAAAAAGCCGTCCTTTTCTTGAGCCAGCAATTGGTGTGCGAGAAATGCTACTACTGCAACCCTTAGCTCGACAGGTTTTGTTTCAACGGTTTGGCTATACATTACCGCATTACGGACAAATTAACCAGAATGCGCCTCTCAAGACTAGTCAGTTTACCCATATAGGAATCATTGTTCAGGATGATAGCAAAGAAACTCTGAAGTTTTATGAAGAAGTTTTGGGTTTGCTGCGTGTACGTGATGATGTTGAAACTAGCTATGAATCTTCGCCAGCAGGTAAAGATATTTTTGACCTTAACCCTAGTGAAAAGTTTATTGTCACTACCTTTGACGATCCTCGTTCTTCTAAGTCTGACCTGATGGCTACACGTAGTGGTAGACTTTATGTCGTTCGATTCCCAGAATCTATTAATTTAGAATCACGCTTTGAAGCAGCCCAACCAGGTAGCTTGGGTATGTCTTTATATACCTATCGGGTTAAAGGAATACAGGAATATTGCGATCGCATCAAGGCGAGTACTGCACAAAAAGTTACAGACATTATTAGCAATGAATTTAGCGAGACGAGTTTCTCTTTTATTGCACCAGATGGTTATTTCTGGACTTTGCTAGAAGGTAATTAACTAAACATCTGACGAAAAAGAATGTAGATATGCAAAATTTTGCGTCTATTACTTGTTACCTGTAACTACTAGAACAGGACTTACGCAAAATATCTCTCAACCTCTTATTCCTCCGTGTTCTCTGTGTCTCTGTGGTTCGATTTTCCGTTACCTGTGCGTAAGTCCTATAGAATTAACATGACGAAAAAGAAGACTTCTTGCAAAAGCCAAAAAATAGCCCGAAAATGAATTTTCGGGCTAATAACTCAATTCGTTTGAAACTGGCTATGAAAGTATTTTTCGTCTGTTTCAACGAACTTTTGCTATTAGCTAGAGACTCAAGTCTCTAGCTGTTCAAGTATTCTTGCAATAGTATTTTTGTAATGGATTTAATAAAAATCCCCAATATCTCCTTCACATTAGTTTAAATTTCTCTATTTCCGCCAATAGAGAGTTGCTTTTTGCTATGTTTCAACTCTTTCCAAAGAGACTTAATTTGCTCATAAGCCTCTTCCTGAGACAATTTTCCCCCTGTCTCTAGGCAAGTGATGTAACTAATTTTTTGAGAGAATTCTTGCAGGTTGGCATTAAACACCAAATTCTCTGGCTGAAATTTACCATAATACCGGCTACGAGGGTAAAGAAAGCTGTTTTTGTCTTGCGAGTTAGGTTGTGTCATAAGTTTTCTCTTATAATTCTTTCCTTCTTAAATTTATAAACTAAAACTTTTCCCTTTGTGTATATACACAGAATAAAATTAAAATTCCTGAAGAAAGAAGTTAATTTTTTAGTTCAATATTAGGATAAAGCAGAAGAACAGGTAATTAACTGTGGAAAATACTGAATTAAGTACCTCCTCTACCAAAAGGAGTAAGTCAAATGGCATATTGCTTGCGAAAAACACTAAAAGCAGTAAGTGAAATAGGATTTTACCGATCAAAATCGGCTAGCTCAAATACGGCTCAAATAATATCAATGTCCGCATAATTAGTTATGATTACCATAGGTTTTAGTTAGGGTTGATAGCGAAGGCTAAAATAAAAGCCATCATCTTGAGCGTTATTACCGCGATCGCTCAGATCGATAAATGGAAATCCATAATCGAGCCGCAAAAAGAGATTATCAATTCCCATTGCCTGATTCCACAATAATCCTAAGCCTGCGCCCACTAAAAAAGTTTGATTGGGTAGCGGATTGGGATTATCAGACTGATTCCAGACGGCTCCCATATCCACAAATGGCGCAAGTTGAATTGTCGATAATCCAGATTCATTGCGCTGCACTGTAAACCGATCTTCGATCACTACTCGAAATCCATTATCCCCAGAGCGGATATTTTGGCGATATCCCCTTACCGATTGTCCGCCACCAATCACAAATTGCTGGGAAGGTAAAAGGCTATCTGGTGTTAACTGCAAGTCTGCTTGGATGAGCAATAAATGATCGTTACTGAGTTGCTGCACGCGCTGTATTTGACCTAGCCAACTGAAAAAGCGACCATCGGGTATGGGGTCATTGTTGATAGTTGCATTTAATATATCAACGCCAAAATTAAATTGCGATCGCAAAAACCAAGCTCCTTTTGGTTCGCGCCTGATATAGTCTTGAGCAAATTTAATTACACTGGTGCGGCTAACGCCATTAGCATCAGGCCCAATGCCAAAGGGGGTTGCGAGGTTATCAAACAGGAAGGTTTGACCATCTTGATAGGTAAATCCTAAAGATAGGGCAAATTCTTCTTTGGGCGATCGGATCAATGGTTGACGATAATTGATCTCATAAAGATCCTGGTTTGCCCGAATTTCAAAGGCATCAAAGGGTGGCTCAGTAATTTCGTTGCGATTAAATGCCGCTCGAATCTGCACTTTGCCGTTCATGGCGTTCACGGGAACCTGATAACTAAAATCAAAGGCATCGGAACCACCAGAGAGTGTATGGTAATAGGAGCCAGCTAACTCATCTCCCATACCGGTTAAATTGCGCGATCGCAATTCAACACCCAATCTTTCCGCGCCAATACTGGGAGGCGAATAATTATCTACACCCAAACTACCAATTAAAGTTTTTGCCTCTTCAACTCTAACAATGAGAATACTTTGACCAACTTTACCCGTTGGACGCAAACTCGCTTCCACATTGGTAAATAAGGGATCGAGTCGCAATAATTTCAACTGTTCTTCGAGCTTACCAGTATTCAGAGGAATACCAGCACCTAGTTGGATGCGACTACGAATATAAGATGGGTTTAATCGTCGCGTTCCTTGGATGTCAATCTCTGTCAAACGTCCTTCCAACACCCGAATTACCACAACACCATCTGCGGTACTAGATTGTTGAGTGTCTGGAATCGCTCTGGAATTTATATAGCCTTTATTTAGGTACAGTTGGGTAACGGCATCGGCGGCTTGTCTGATTTCTTCTAAAGTTAAGTCCCGTTCTTCAAACGGTTTCACTACTGGATTAAAATCATTTTCCTTAAAAACTGTGCTACCTACAACCTGGATTTTGCGAACCCGAATGCGTTGTGGTGTTTCTGGTTGTGGGTTAGTTGCTGGAGTAGTTTCTGTTTCTTGTACTATTTGTAACTCTGACTGACTACTATTTGGAACCGAGTCCGGTGTAAAAATATTAGCTCTAGCTCTCAGTCCATTTGCAGTTACAATCCAGACCGCAGGCAGAATTAACAAGCCGCACCGAAAGCTGAAACTGTGCTTACTGCATTTAGTAATTGCCAAACTGCGCCAAGTGTCTAACTGATGAGATAAATAGACAATTCTTTGCTGAGTCGTTGCTCTAGGCTGAACACCAGTTTCTGTTTCTTTTCTCATTTCTCTTCAGTGGAGTGCCTTATATAACGACTGGGCTGATTTTGATTTTGGAGTATGTTATGGCTGTATGAATATTTCAATATCATATTTTTGATATTCAAATTTCAAAAGATTTGTAACTAAAACTATAATTACCAGCGATTTCTTCTAAGTGATAGCCCTTAGCATTATATTGTGGTAACAGGTAGAAAACTTGGGAAAACTTCGATGTCACCACTGATTTCCATTGTCATCGTCAATTACAATCGGGAGTCTTACCTTGAAGAAGCGATCGCTAGTGTCTTAGCGCAGACATGGCAAGACTTTGAGCTATTAATTTGGGATGATGGCTCCACAGATAAATCGGTGGCGATCGCTCACAGATATGCTCAACAAGATGGGCGAGTGCGGGTAGTTCAAGCACACCATCAGGGAGTTGCTGCGGCTTGCAAGGCGGCGATTAGCCAAACTAGCGGCAATTACATCGGTATATTAGACAGTGATGATATCCTAGCCCCTACCGCCCTTGCCCAAACCGCTACAGTCCTCAACCGTTATCCAGAAACGGGATTTGTTTACACCGACTACTTAAATATTGATCGAGACGGCAAAGTTATCGGCTATGGCGATCGTTGTAACATACCTTACTCTCAAGAAGGTTTGTTGGTAAATTTCATGACGTTTCACTTCCGCTTGATGCGGCGATCTGTTTACAACCGCGTGGGAGGTGTCAACGCGTCCTTTGCTGGTAGTGCTTATGATTACGACCTATGTCTGCGACTTTCAGAAGTAGCCCAAGTGCTACGAGTCAAAGAGCCTCTCTACTTATATCGAAATCATTCTCAAAGCATCTCTGTTACTAGACAAAAAGAACAAATAC
This sequence comes from Nostoc sp. PCC 9305, assembly GCF_963920915.1. Taxonomy (NCBI): domain Bacteria; kingdom Bacillati; phylum Cyanobacteriota; class Cyanophyceae; order Nostocales; family Nostocaceae; genus Nostoc; species Nostoc sp. PCC 9305. The sequence continues at coordinate 39,163 of NZ_CAWUDN010000054.1, read as the reverse complement.
TCTGGTCTAAGCGAGCGATCGCTCAAGCACTCTGGCGACGCGGATTAGCAGATAAGTTACAAATCGATGTAGAATTACCCACGGGTCGCTTTATATTGCGGCGCAAAAAATCCTTATTGTCTCATATCGCCGCTTCAGTCCTAGTTATTGCCTCATTGGTAAGTCCTAGATTAGCCCAAGCACAACAAATAGTTCCTGCTAACGATGGGACAAACACAATTGTTACACCCAACGGCAATCGACTCGATATCACTGGTGGTACAACCTCTAAAGATGGTGCAAATCTTTTCCACAGCTTTCAGCAATTTGGGATTTCACCAGAACAAATCGCCAATTTTCAAGCTAGTCCAGCGCTGCAAAATATCCTTGGTCGAATTACAGGCGGAAATGCTTCGGTTATTAATGGCTTAATTCAGGTAACAGGTGGCAATCCTAACCTTTTTTTGATGAATCCAGCCGGATTTATTTTTGGAGCAAACGCCAGTTTAAATGTGCCTGGTGCTTTCACGGTGACAACAGCTAACGGCATTGGTTTTGGCAGCAGTTGGTTTAACGCTATCGGTGTTAATGACTACACTAATTTAGTTGGAAACCCCAACGGATTTGCCTTTAGTACAAACCAAGCAGGAGCGATCGCCAATACTGGAAATTTGACAGTAGGTACTGGGCAAAATTTGAATTTATTGGGCGGTACTGTAGTCAACACTGGGCAACTTTCAGCACCGGGAGGGCAGATTAACGTTACATCAGTACCAGGACAAAATTGGGTGCGTCTCAGTCAGCCAGGAAATCTCTTGAGTCTAGAAATTCAGCCCCTCGCCTCTAGTAGCAGCCAACCCAATAACTGGACAATTCCCATTAAATCTTTACCCGAATTGCTCACAGTTGGAAACACAGGGTTAACTGCTAATCCTGATGGGACTGTAAAATTAACAGCCTCTAATGTGACAATTCCCACAACACCAGGGACAACTATTGTTTCTGGAGTTGTGGATGTATCAAGTCAAACAGGCGGTACGGTAACTGCTTTGGGTAAACGAGTCGGGGTGATTAATGCCAACATTAACGCCTCTGGAACCAATGGGGGCGGTACTGTGCTAATTGGTGGTGATTACCAAGGTAAGGGGACTTTACCCAACGCCGATCAGACTGATATTAACTCTAACTCCGTCATTAATGCTGATAGCAATTTGAATGGAAACGGCGGACGCGTAATTGTTTGGGGTAACGACACAACCCAATATTATGGCAACATCTCGGCTCGTGGCGGAACAAATGTCGGCAATGGTGGTTTTGTAGAAGTATCAGGCAAAAATTCCTTGACCTTCAACGGTTTGGTAGATACTTCAGCCGCCAATGGCGGCTTTGGGACGTTATTAATAGACCCCAGCACACTTACTATTATCGATGGTACAGCAGGGACGGGTAGTTTTGATGGCACAGCTGATAATATTGCCTTTAACGATCCAGATATTGGAGCTAATACCGTTTCTTGGGGTGCGATCGCAGCTTTAGGACTGGGTGCAAATATCAACTTACAAGCTACAGGTAATATTACCATCAACGACATCACCGGAGCTACGCCTTTAGTAACTACCCTTGGTGTCGCTACATTAAACTTGGGCAATGGCGGTAGCTTCAACCTGTCTTCACAAAATGGTTCTGTAAACTTTGCTAATCCTGCCAACACAATCAAGACAACCGGAGGAGCCATTAGCATCATATCGGGAGCCAGCCTATTATTGGGAAATTTGGATACAACTGGGTTTGGATATGGTGGTACATCTATAGCTGGAGCGGTGAATTTAAGTGCCACAGGCGACATCATCACAGGTAGAATTAATTCTTCTGCAACTAATGGCAATAACTCAGGTACAGGCGGCAATGTAGTCGTAACAACCACCGCAGGCAGTATTACCACAAGGGCCATTAACTCATCTGCATCAAAGACAGTACCAGGTGGAGATTTTACAGCTAAATCTGGTGCAGTTAGTTTAACTGCCAGAGATAATATCACCGTGAATGACAGTATTGATGCCTCAGCAACAGCTACTAACGTCAATGGTATTGCAAGTGCTACAGGTGGCAACGTTACCCTAAAGACTACCAATACATCTGACAGTAAAATTATTTTTACCAGTATTAATACTCAGGGTATAACAGATTTTTTTAATGGTAACACAGTCAAAGGTGGCGATGTACAAGTGCTGACGAACGGACTAATTCAAGGAACAGCAGCAGGTAACACCATCGCTACTGGTGGATTTTTTGATCTGAGAGGAATTCCTAACGTTCAACCTTTAGCGGGAGGTACTATCACAATTCAACATGATGGTGGGCGAGATAATGTAGATTTTATCGTCGGTAATGCAAGTATCAACGGCACAGCCGGAACACTTAATACGGGGGGAACTTCAATCACCGCTTTAAGTAACTTTCCAGTTTTACCTAATGGCGGAGATGCTAACGGTACTCCAACCGGCATCACCATTACATCTGTCAACACACCGCCGACATTAACAGCAAACTCATCGCTACCCGATACCCAGACCAATCAACCAGTGACCTTAACGTTCTCTAGTTTGGCTCCGCTGGTCAGCGATGGTAATAATGACATCACGTCCATCAAGGTCGATGTCGTGAATACGGGAAATATCACTGTCAATGGCGTTCCCGTCATCCCTGGTGTTACAACCTTATCTAGCGGCGATACTTTGGTATACACACCTCCAGCAGATACAAATGGGTCACTAAATGCCTTTGTAATTAGTGCAAATGACGGCGTTTCCTCTTCTGCACCTGTACAGATAGGAATCAACGTCAGTCAAACTCCTACTCCGAATCCTGAGACTCCGAATCCTGAGACTCCGAATCCTGAGACACCGAATCCTGAGACACCGAATCTTGAAACTCCGAATCCTGACCCCTGCACATTCCAATGCAATCTACCAAGTAAACCGAATAACCCTGTCCTCAATAATCCTAAGATTGATAACCCCGTTCTTAATACCAACCCCACTCCCGAAGATAATTTCACAGATGATTTTGCCGACCATTTAGGCATACCTACCCCTAGAATAAAAACACTAGATGATGCCAAAGAAATTGCTCGCAAAATTGAAGAAGCTACTGGTGTTAAACCTGCATTTATATACATCAGTTTTGTCCCTATAGAAATTCTACCAGAGGGAAATTTAGGCAAAGCTCAAAAATTTACGAAACCGTTAAATACCGTAGCAGAAAAGGATAGCGATCAACTAGAAGTATTAGTAGTAACCGGAAAAGGTAATCCTATCCGCAAGCGCATCCCAGAAACAACTAAAGCCAAAGTTCTGCAAGTAGCTCAAGAATTTCGTGACCAAATCGTTAGTCCACAAAACCGTCGTCGCACCGGTTATTTGCGTTCATCTCAACAACTTTATCGCTGGATTATTGCACCATTAGAGGCAGATTTACAGGCGAGAGAAATCAACAATCTGGTCTTTTTACCAGACATTGGGTTACGTTCAACCCCAATGGCAGCACTTCACGATGGTAAAAGATTTCTAGTAGAAAAATACAGTATTGGCTTAATGCCTAGTCTTAGTCTGACTAATACCCTCTATAAAGACATCAAAAAATCTCAAGTTTTAGCGCTGGGGGTTTCTCAGAGTACTCAGGGACAAGAGCCTTTACCAGCAGTCCCTCTGGAGTTATCAACACTAGTATCTAAACTCTGGCAGGGCAAATTATTGTTAGACAAGCAAGCCACTTTAGAAAATCTCAAAACGATCCGCCGCCAACAACCTTTTGGAATTATTCACATGGCAACCCATGCCGATTTTGCCACTGGCGCTTTGAGTAATTCCTATATTCAACTGTGGGAAGACAAGTTACGCTTGAATCAGCTACGACAGTTGCGGCTGAATGAACCCGAAGTTGAAATGCTGGTGTTGAGTGCTTGTAGAACAGCTTTGGGTGATGAAGAATCCGAACTAGGATTTGCAGGTTTAGCAGTGCTGGCAGGTGTGAAAACTAGTGTTGCGAGTCTTTGGTCGGTTAATGATGCTGGGACAGCAGCGTTGATGACGAAATTTTATGAGAACTTAAAGACAGCCCCGATTAAAGCAGAAGCCCTCAGAGAGGCTCAGGTAGCTATGGCCAAAGGGCAAATTTACGTAAAGGATGGACAAGTACAAGGTTTGGGAGTCGTTGGGAACTTGCCTTTACCTGCTGACAGTGCTGATGAATCACTTATGCATCCTTATTATTGGGCTGGATTTACAATGGTTGGTAATCCTTGGTGAAGATAAGAAATATGGAGTCATAAATCGAGCGACGTACTTCTAGTGGATACTACGCTTGAAAGATGTGTCTTCTTGCGGATGAACGCTACAATCTATCAGAAAATCAAGAAATAGTTAAATCCAGAGTGGCTTCATGACGGCTAATTTAACACCTAAAGCGACATTTGACTTTATTAACGTGCTATCCCAGGCTGCGGCTAAGTATAGAGAACCAAAAAGTATACGCCCTAGTGCTGAAATATTAGTAAAGGCATTGCTACAAGCAGAAAAAACTGCCAAGCAACAAAAATTGACTTATCCGTTTGAGTTTCTGCTCGGTAAATGGCAACTTTGCTTTGTCACTGGCACTAAGAAAAACAGAGGTAGCGGCGGAATTGTATTAGGCAACGGTTTCTATGTACCCAGGTTCATGGCAATCCATGTTTCCTTTAATGCCACTTTGGAACAGGATTCAGGCAGAGGCGAAATTGCTAATCAGGTTGAGCTTAATCCAGTTTCACTGAAGCTCACGGGGCCAGTGCAATATTTCGGGAAGAAAAATTTATTGGCCTTTGACTTTAATCAGATGATTATCAATTTGTTGGGTCGTGTTATTTACAACAGAGCAATCCGTGCTGGTAAAGTTAAAACAGAAGATTTCTACAACCAACCTATAGCTAAACTACCCTTCTTTGGCTTCTTTTTAGTGACAAAAGATTTCATTGCAGCTCGCGGTCGTGGGGGAGGATTGGCATTTTGGATTCGAGAAACTTAAAGACGCTTGCAGAAAATCAAGCAGTCTTGCTGGAGGCAAAAGGAAAAAGGATTTGACTTATTTGTTTGATTTGTAGCAAGTGGTGCAACCTTTTTACAAATCAAACAAATACTTCACATCATCTGCGCTTGATTACTTAGGGAGTGATAGAGTTTGTCTGATTTGGTATTTTATCTTGCTTTATCAGAGAAGTGTATGCTAATATTGATAATTGTGTGGTTAAGGACGTATAGCTCAGTTGGTTAGAGCGCTACGTTGACATCGTAGAGGTCACTGGTTCGAATCCAGTTACGTCCATTTAAAATCCATATACAGTAAGGGTTTCAGATGTGACTTTACCCATAACTTTGCCGCAACGGCAAGCTTATGGTTCCAATAAGGGGCGGCAAAGTTATGCTTCCAATTTTCCAGGTGTAAAGAAAGAAGCCAACTTACTCTGCCCTTTTAAGTCTAATAGCTTTACACTCCAATTTCACGTCGTGTTTCATTTAAAGCAGCACGAACCTGTTTGTAACGGAGATATCCAGGATGAGTCATTATTTCAGACACACGAGCTTCTGAGGGGTATTCTCCTTGATTATGCAACTTAAGTACAATCTGCTTAACTTCTCTGCAAGACTGCTGTATCTTTTCTGTGTGACATGCTTTACCATAACCACGGTATTTGGCAGAAATGGCACGGCATAAATCTGGAAAGTGGCTGAAAATTGTCCGCCTATTGTATCCTAAACCTGTAGCTACTTCTTCCATTGTCAGTGGTGGCTGGTTGTCGCTTGCAAGGATTGCTAGCAAGGTATCTTGTACTTGATTAGCGTCGAAAAGTTTTGGAGATGCTCTTAGTGTGGGCGATCGCCGAATGGTTTTGTGTGAGATTTTCGTAAAAGATTTAGCAGCAAGTTGTTCTGGTTTTAGTAAATCTAGTAGAGATATTTCTAAGCGATAACAAATTTTGAGAAGTATATCAAGCACTGGTAAAGCTTTACCCGTCTGCCACATCCATAAAGTATTCTTCGGTATTCCCATCAAACGGGCAAACTCAGCTATATTGCCATTAGTCACTGCATTTATGACTAGACTCAAAGATTTGGCAATTTCTTCTTTTGCTGGTGGGGAGTTAAAAGATGGGGTGGAAGAAATTAATTCTCCAATAACCTCTACTATCCAAGTTTGCGAATGTAATTCTTCTTTAGATAAAGTTGAGCAATCCGTAAGTTCTGAGGAGGACTTGACAGGAAGATTCATACCTAGCCAACCACCACACTTGGAACAGTAACCAGGCCGCGATCGCCAACTTAGTAGTGGTAATTTCTGCTGACAATGAGGACATTGCAAACGTAGATATATTTTGTGTAAAGGACATACTTTTACTGAATTTATAGTCCAAAGTAGTGGTTTATAAATTACTTGTTTAGCTAAACGCCATTCTTCGTAACATACAGTACACCAAGCACTTTTGGTACGAAACAAATTGCGCGTGGGAATAATTTCAGACCAAAATAGCAGGGTCAGCAAGTGCAAATCTTCTATAAGCGTTAGCTTCTGAAGTGCTTGTACTAAATCTATTGCTATATTTCCTGTACCATTTATAGCTGTGGCACGGTCGAAAAGAGAACGTAAATCTCTACTAGTTCGAGATTTCAAAAATATTTGTTTTAGTAGTGGTGTGATTGTTCGTGAAATTAATACATCTGGAGATATACAATGAGCCTCCGCTAATCTTTCTATATACCCTGTAAGGCTTTCCACCAGTTGTGTTCTAATTCCAATAGGATCTAATTGATACAAATGACTGCGAGATGGAATAGTAACCTTTTTTAGATCCCAAGATTCGTATGTTGTTAGTTCATTAGTTAACATCTTGCTGCACTCCAATAGGGTCTCTTTTTGGTTTGCGTTTGCCAACCTTTCCTGGCGGACGAGTAGTTTTTGGGGTTTCTTCTGGTAGCCCAATTGGTTTCATTCCCAGTCCTAAAAGAGAGCGTAAGTTTTGCACATCTGCTTCTGTTTCAGATAATTGTCGTTCACCCTCTTGAATTTCCTTGAACATTTTCTGACACTGAGAAACCGACAAAGCACGTTTTTGTAAATCTTTGAGAGTGATTGTTGTTGCTTCTCGATCTAGAGCATCTTTAAGAGCGCGTGTTAGCCAATCTTTCAGTGTGCCAATACATCCTAAAGTACGTTCGTAAAAATATTCCCAACGATCGACTAAATTTGGAGTTTCTGCTAGTGGCAGATGCTGTTGAAAAGTTAACAACACACTCTTAAAAGCCTGTACATCTTCTGGACTATCAGCACAATAACGGCGGAAATGAATATCAACACTACGACGTGAGAGTTGACCGCTTAAATTACGGAATGTAAGTAGTTCGTATGTTCCTAATAGACAGTGCAAGATTCCTGTCATATTTGCTAAAGATTTGAGACAGTCTAATTGATCTTGTAGCTTGTATCCGCTTGCCACCTTACCAAAATGTTGTGCTTCATCTACAAAAAATACGTCTGGATGACGATGGATGAGAGCATTTTCTAAAGCTCTGCGTAGAGCAGGTGCAACTACTTTTGACTCAACACTAATTTTGCCAAAATTATCGCGAGAGATACCACGCACACCGTAATCAAACTTGTGATCGATTAATGGTTCTTCCAAGGTAATTAAGGCGCGTGTGTAGTATTCTTTCCAGTTGAAGTATCTCGATTCTGGGGCTACAGCTTCAATACCAACAACAGGAACACGAGCGCGATCGCTTTCCAGTTTAGGTAATGCCAGTTCCTTTAATTTCTGCTCAACACGGAGCCACAAAGTTGTTTTACCGATACCGCTAGGGCCATAAACAAAGATAAATGATGCTCCTGCGGGTTCGGCAATTGTTCGCATGAGAATTTCATAGACTTCTTTAAGTCGAGGATGCGCTACGGTGTAATCCTTAAAGTAAGCAAGCCTTTCTGTAGTAGGTTGTGTGAGGAGTTCAAGAGGAAATCCATTAAGTCTTGTCATAATTAAAATTCCTCATACACTACAAGTGTTTCTGGGACGATCGCTTCGTCTTCATCCGCTTGAGAATCGGTATTAGCAAAAGTAACTTGAATAAGTTTTGGTTGTTCGTTACGGCTTGTTGTCGCTTTTCCACCCTCAATTACTCTAAAGACTTCCTTAACTTCTGCATCATAGGAACGCTGTTCTAATAGAGCTTCTTGAGCTTCTACCGATGCTAAAAATTCTGCTAAATTCTTAGCCGAAACTTTAGATTGTTGTGCATGATTTGAAGAGCGTTTGCGTAATTCGATACTAGCTAACTTCAATTCTTTTTCTGAACGACCTTGGAGTTCTGCATAATATTGAGAGATACACTGTACCCACTGTCCTCGAACAAAGGCGTAAGCGATACCAATATTAAACGGGTCGTATCTTATCTGCACAGAGGTATTTTCAATTTGAGGATCGCGGAAACTATTAGACCAGTAGTAGATTGAGTTAATTTTTACGCCACGTCCGACTTGAACTTTTGCTTTTCCCTCTGAGGTTGTAGGTAAAGTAAGAATCTGAAAGTTTTCATCGTAAGGAATCATGCGGTGAACCCGACTGCCTCCAATCGCTATACCCGCAGCAAACGCATCCCTCGGACTCTGGAAAAGTGCCGGATGTTCGTCTGTATCGTAAACTTTGTAAGCCCAAGCACAAAGATATTCATAAAGTAAACCAAGTGTCCATACAGCTTGATTTTTAGGGTTAACTGACTTTGTGACTTGGCGGACATTACGAGTTATTTGTGTATTACCGAGTAAGTTATGGACAAATTGAGTATTGGAAGTTCCAAATAGGCGTTCGCAAACCGAACCAAAACGAGCTTTGGCTGGGGGTCTTTGCTTTTTTGTACATTCAAAAGTAGCTAGTAGTGTTTCAAAATAAACGCTGTGAAACTCTGCACCGTTATCTACCACTAAAATTTGGGGAAGCCTGCCGTGACGCTTGACACAAATTCTTAGCACCATTAAGCAAGAACGATATGAGGGTGAGTCAAACGTTAGGTAAACTGCCAGCAATCGCCGTGAATAAGCATCTACGAGAAATGTTGCCCAAGGTCTGCCAAGATTGCGACCTGTATCAGAGCAAACTAGCTCTACATCTAACTCAGTATGATCTATATGCCCAATTTCAAAAGGGCGATCGCCGTGTCTTGGGGTAGTTATAGCAAGTTCCCAATAGAAGGATTCATGCTGATAAGCGGCACGACGACCTTGGCGTTTTTTAGTCTGTTCGTAACCAGTCCGGCGTTGTACTTCTTTGGTAAATGCTTTATAGCTCGGAGCAATTACACCAGCTTGTTCGCAAGCTCGAACTAAAGCCGCGTGAACCTCCCACATTCTTTTTTGTTTAAGAGTTTCATAGTCTTCTAAAATAAACTTCTCCATAATTGCTAAGGTGTCTTCGGGCAGCTTGCGCTGACGATTACCTTTAACACTGCGATGGGACAAAAGCCCAATGTAGCCGCAACCGTATTTTTGAATTGCAGTTAGATATTTAGCTTTCCAGTCACGAATGGTACGGGCTGGTATTGTTTCGTTTTCTGGGGGATGGCCCTTTAAGTAAGGTTCGATAGTTCTGTAGCGTTCAAGAGCTTCTGCTTGGTCTTCAGGACTAGCTTGATAAAATCGCTGGCAAGATTCTGTGCTAATAGCTGTTTTTTCTGGTGTTTGGAGACTTGTGATTTTTCCTTGGCGAACCAGATTCTCAAATATAGCTTTTTTGAGTTCAATTAACTGATTATTTTCTGCGCCAAGTATAACCTCTGTTTCTCCAACATGGATGATATTTAAACCTTTGCCGTCCCAACTAACAAGCGTTCCGGTAACAATATTGACTACAGGAGAGATAGCCGGAAGACTTACACTTGGTTGCTCAACCAGTAATCTATAAGCACTAGCAGTTTGTTCGTCACGGAAGATTAGACATCTTTCTGGTTCAGCAAGTGGTGTAGCATTTAAATCAATATAGATTTGCTCTTGAGTAATTAAGGTGTAGATATCGTCAGATTTAGCTCCTGTTAACCGATTGAGTAATTCTGCTAAAGTGATTCCTGGTTGAGATGACACAACTGCAAGTAATGATTGAGCGATCGCTTCTTCCACTACTAGAGATTCTGAGCGATAATAATCTTCTAAAAATTGCAGATTACGTTGCAGAACCCAATTGATTTCGCGATCTGAGCGAATGCGGTAATAAAGCCCAAACTGGTTAGCATAGTCTTCTCCTGGCGGACAATGCCATTGATTATCTTCTTGAGAGTAAAAGTAACGATTGGGGTTTTTCTCTGCTAGTTTTTTCAAATCATGCTCAGTTTTACATTCTTCCCAACCAGCCGAATTGGTTCGGATGACAAATAAATCTGGGGTGTGTAAAATGCCTAATCTACGTCCGTTACTTGCTTGATAGTCAAGTTTAATTTGCGGTGGTTGATCGTAGAATTCTAGAACATCTTCATCATGTTCTAACTGATAGATAATTGGCAGTTCAACCCGATGAGACTCAAATTGAATCGTGACTCCCATCTTGCGACTAGGGTAGCGTCCCGAAACATTCTTACTACCGCCACCAACGCGACGGGATGGCTCAGATGAGCGAACTTTCTCAATAATTTTTTGCCCTGCCTCGGATATTTGAAGGCGAGCAACCCATTGTTCAAATTGCTCTTTCATATACTCCTTAGTAAGCGCAAAGCGCTTTATTTTATGAATCTATCAAAATAAGACCATAAAGTTAGGAACTTGCTTGCTTGATGCTATACTACTTAACTTTATAACACTTATATTGTGCAAAAGTCCACTTATAGTAGATAGATTTAATGGTGATACTGGTTCAGTATTGTTTTGTGACGCAAAAACACCCCAGTATTGAGTACCGCTTTGGCAAAGCCATTAGGCGGCGAAGGCGAGAGTTAGATTTATCCCAAGAAGAACTGGCTGAAAAGTCAGGACTTCATCGCAACTACATCTCAGGAATCGAAACCGGAGAGCGTAACCCTTCGTTAAAAAATATTGTTAAGTTAGCCGCAGCTTTGGAGATATCTGTCTCCGACCTCTTTGTTAATTACGGCATCGAGGTTAAGAGTGAATCGGAAACTAATCCCTAAAATTTAGCTGTTAAAACTAAAGTACCAGCGTTTAGGTTAATCCAAGAGGGATGACAATTTACTCAGAACATTGGAGTTTAAAACCTCCAGAAATCCCGCAACGGAGTCGGTTATTCTCTCTTGAACCTGTGGCGGTGGGAACTCCCTACGCAGAAAGTCTTAGTAGCTATCTCCATCGTTTAGCACAGGCGCACTGTTTAACCTCTCAAAAGCTCGTTATGGGAGAAATTGCGCCACTTATCCTCATCTTTGAGGATAAATCTGAGCTATTGACAAAAAACCTGAGTCACTTATTGGGAAATAGCGATGCTAAACCGGCTATTAACGGAATGCGAGAAATGACAGAAAAGTTAGTCACTGTCTTAGAAGAGTTAACAATGCGTCAGGATTTACGCTTTTTGACCCTTTTAAGCTGGAAAGGAATGATTTATGACAAGGGATTATTTCGGAACTATCGCGCTTGGTGTCCTTGTTGTTGGGAAGAGTGGATGCAGGAGAACAAAACTATCTATGAACCATTATCATGGTCATTTAAGGATGTAGAATTTTGTTTGATTCACAAACAGCGATTAATAGAAGAATGTCCTCATTGTGGTGCCCGTTTACCTGTGATGGCTAGGTTTTCACCTGCGGGATTTTGCTCTCGTTGTTACGGGTGGTTAGGGCAAGAAATTAAAGGCGAAGAGGAAATAGAGAAATATCAAGTTAATATTCAAGGAATTAGCGAATTAATTGCACTTACTCCCCAATTAGGTTACAAACCCATCCCAATCGAGTTAACGCGAAAATTACAATTGATTTTGTTAGTGTTTGAACAAGCAATTGGAAAGGATGTGAAGTTATTGGGAGATTTAGGGGGAATCATGGAATCGTTGAGGATAGCCTCAAGAACAAATCAAAGTCAACCTTATCATTTAGTGAAGTTGATTATTCCTGTGTGCGAGAAGGCGAAGATTAGTGTATCCCAGTTGTTTGGGTCAGATTTTAAGGAATTGGGCAAGATATTGTTCGGGAATTTTAGTCTGGAATTAAAGTTGTAGAAGTTTAGTATAAACGCCTAATTTTTCCTCATGTTTACATTGTATGGGTTAGATAACTTATCCTAACGCCACTTACGTTTAGTAACCCACCACGCTATCAACCAAAAAAAGGCTGTAGCTAGAAAACTCAACAGCAAGGATGATACCAAGGGGTGAAGTGGGTACTTGAAATTAATTGGTGCGAATGGTTTATCTATGTGTCCGGTAACAACACCAGAAACTATTGCTCCGCCACCAAAGGCTATACCTAATACTTGGATTGTGCGTTCTAAAGAGCGATCGCTCTCTGCTTGTTCTGTTTCTACTACACCTCTAATTGTATCAACTAACTGCCCAAATAATTCTTTACCTGGAGCAAGATAGTCAATATCTGTTTGAATTTGTTTTTGCCATTTTTGACACTCTTTGTTGAAAAAATCTTCCCAAGATTGGGGAATATTGCCGTTATTAATGGCTTTAATATTATCCAAGCAGGTTTTGTAATTAGTAATGTTAGTAGTAATTGCTGTATGGTGGGTTTCTAAATCTTGATAGCATCTGGTGTAGTCTAAGCTTGTTTGCGGAACTTGGGATATTAAGTTTTTTAATGCAGATAAATTTGGTTGATTTGCAGTTAGCAGATTGTTAAATTGTTGGATTTTATTTTCTAAATCGCTGTAAATTTTTCTCCCTTCTCCATAGCGTTGACGCGCTAGTTGATAAATATAAAGGATTTTATGATAGATACAAAGTAAGTTCAATAACCAGTCATACGCTGCTGTTGCGAGTTGTGCTGTTGGTGACTGATTATTATTGATAACTATTAAAATCTGACACTGTTTAGCAGGGTTATCTGGTGCATTGGTGTCAAGTGCTTGGTATTCAAATAATAAACTCTCAAACAGTTCTCTCTTGTGTATTAATGTGGGAGAATTTAAACTAGTTCCTGCTACTAAGGCTATGGCAATTTTTTGTGCTAAAGTCTCACAATCTTCACTGGGTTCTACTTCTCCATAAACTGATAATGTTTGTCCTAATGATGCTTGAATATTAGCGGGTAATAAAGATTGGGGTTGAAAATGTTGCAGTTGGGGGATGTCTATTTCGGTGTTTGGTAATTCGGGAAATAAAGTTAAATCAACAGCGTAGGTGTCATTAAGTAAGAATGGCTGAAGATTAGCGTTAATGTTAAATCCGGCTGGGGTGGGGAGACTACCTAAGTCTAAATCTTTTCCTGAAATGCTTAACCATTCACTTTTGATGGCTATTTCTTGCTGGGGTGTGTATACACCATGATGATAAGAAACTAGTTTTGAGCGCAAATCTTTTAAGCCGGGAAAGGTAAGGGTATTCTCTCCCAATTTCACAAAATTGTCCCATAATAAATGGGCATCTGCCACAACTTCATCAGGAAGATGGGTGAGGGTGTGGCGGAGATGAAAGGCGTAGAGACTGAGGCTAAAATTCTTCACTGTGTTGGTTGAGATTTTGGCTTGTCTGATAAAGGCGCGTTGTGTTTAATAGCATTGTCTAACAATTCCTTTGAGGATGGGCTGGGTTTATCTGGTGGTGTCTGTGATTTACTGTTAGCTATCCCTAAGTTTTTACCTACATCAATAGAAGATTCAGCAGTAATTATTTCGAGGTTTTCTTCGTAAGCTGCTAACAGTTGACTGCGAGATGCTGCTTGTAACCAATCCTCTAATGTTTCGGCAATTTCTTCATCGTCATCTTCTGGGAAATTGCTAGATATTTCTTGTAATTCTTCCCAATCTAGTAAAGAAATTAACTGTGATTGTGAATTAAGTATTTGAATAAAGGCTTGGATGCTATTTTGAGATGACATTTGTTAAACTCCTTTACCTGTGTGATAAAAAGCAGCCCAATAAAAAGGTGACTCAAAGGGTGGTGTAGATTCTCCTTTGTCTTTGGCGATTTCAGTCAAGTGTTTATATATTCCTATCTGACAATCTAGACGTAATGATGATTTAGGTAGCCAATCTTGAAAGCCTTTGGTTGTTGTATTTCTTAACCAGCGTTGTGCTGCGTTTAAGGCTAATACAATATTAGTTTGCTGCTGTAGTTCTTCGTAAAATTTCATCATGAATAAGGCTGTAGCTGTAGCACTGACAGTCCAAAGGCTGCTGACTACATTGGTGCTACCTGCTAACAAAAAGCCACTGGGTAAACCTATGTATTCGTCACTGGTGTTTCTGGAATCTATCATCCCAGTTTCGCAAGCTGAAAGGGTGACTAGGTGACAGTTTGCTAATTTGAAGTGAGCGATGATCTCTGTTAAAGTTAGGTTTGCGTCGGCTAATTGTAAGCCGGAATCTTGGGGAGAGTTAGGGTTGAAGTAGCCGTGACAGAAGAAAAAGATATTGTTCGCTTGGCGTAATTCTGGGTTGAGGGTGGTGTGATGATTTTCATCAACATGGAGAATTGCTGATTTGTTAGCTTTGGCTTTTTTGATAATATGAGCTTGAGTAAATTTCTTTTTGATGGCGGCGACTGCACCTAAGTCTTTTTCGTAGTCTTGATATAAATCTGCTGTGGGGTTCTGCACAGCAAATAAGGATTTTAATAATGATTGAGATTCAGGATGTTGACGCAATTGCACTTGTTGTAAGATTTGACAACTAGGTGCATAGCTTACGCCTTTGGGGAATAAGTCAATTAAGTATGATGATTTGATGGGTAAAGCATGGAGAGGGAATAGGTGTAAAAAGCGATGAGGAATGAGAATTAATCTTTGGCATTGTTCGGGAATGTGGGCTAATATTTCTTCAATGTGCAGAATTTCTGCTAACTTGTTCAGGCGTGTTTCTAGTTGATTCTGCCATTGGATTTTATTTTCGTCTTCTGGGTTGTAGTAATCATTTAAATATTCATTATTCCAATTAAATAGTGCGTTTAATTCGGCTGTTGTTGATTGCCAATAGACTAATTGTTGTCCGTGAGGTTTGATGATAAATGTGAGAATTGTATCTGTGGCAATGTACCATTCTATAACTGCTGTATTTGCATCTAAAGTTTCTGGGAATTTATCAAACTTGAAACTAGAACCAATAGGCAGATATTGATCTTGTAAGTTGTTGCGTTGCTGTCGCAATTCTTGGAGACGTTCTGCTAAGTCTT
The DNA here is from genome assembly GCF_963920915.1 of Nostoc sp. PCC 9305. NCBI lineage: Bacteria > Bacillati > Cyanobacteriota > Cyanophyceae > Nostocales > Nostocaceae > Nostoc > Nostoc sp. PCC 9305. The sequence goes on along the minus strand of NZ_CAWUDN010000054.1, from coordinate 23,835 downwards.
GGGGATTTTCCGCTTTACCATTTTGGATTTGATATTGTCCTGCGGCTATTTCATCTCTGTATGTTTCTAGTTGAGTGACAACATCTGGAGGGAAGATGGTTTTAGCGTCACGTTCCAGGATTTGCTCAACTAAACTGCGAGTTTTACTACGTTCAACATATTCAATTGCTTCAGTAATATTATCTAATTGCAAACAAACTTTTACCATGCAGCTATAAACTTTGTTAAAATTCTCCGCTTGTTTGCGTTTGCTTTCTTCACCAGATATTATTTCTTCTCGTAAAGATTCTACTGTGTCAATGGAAGACTTAAAAGTATTGTATGCTAAGTCAAACTTATTTGCGTCTTGGTAATTAATTCCCAGTCCAAACAAAATTTCTGCATGATCTTCAGGCAGAGCTTCTCTGGTATAGACAGTTAAAGCAGCAATGAAAGCCGCGATCGCTTTTTCGATGTTATCTGCCTTGTCTCCTTTAATTCTAACGCTGTAGGCAGCTGCAAGATTATTTTGCGCTGCTGCCCAATCAACAGGCAAAGCGTCTCTGGTGTAGACAGTTAAAGCAGCAGTATAAGACGCGATTGCCTGTTCGATGTTATCTACCTTGTCGCCTTTAATTCTATCCCTGTAGGCAATTGCAAGATTATTTTGCGTTGCTGCCCAATCAACAGGCAAAGCTTCTTTGGTATAGACAGTTAAAGCAGCAGTAAAAGCAGCGATCGCCTGTTCGATGTTATTTGCTTTGTCTCCTTTAATTCTATTTTTGTAGGCAATTGCGAGATTATTTTGCGTCATTGCCCAATTTTGAGGCAAAGCTTCTCTGGTATGGACAGTTAAAGCAGCATTATAAGCAGCGATCGCTTTTTCGATGTTATCTACCTTGTCTCGTTTAATTCTATCCCTGTAGGCATTTGCGAGATTATGTTGCGTTGCTGCCCAATTTTGAGGCAAAGCTTCTTTGGTATAGACAGTTAAAGCAGCAGTATAAGACGCGATTGCCTGTTCGATGTTATCTGCCTTGTCTCCTTTAATTCTATTCTTGTAGGCAATTGCAAGATTACTTTGCGTCATTGCCCAATCAACGGGCAAAGCTTCTCTGGTGTAGACAGTTAAAGCAGCAGTATAAGACGCGATTGCCTGTTCGATGTTATCTGCCTTGTCTCCTTTAATTCTATCGCTGTAGGCAAGTCCAAGATTATTTTGCGTTGCTGCCCAATTTTGAGGCAAAGCTTCTCTGGTGTAGACAGTTAAAGCAGCAGTAGAAGCAGCGATTGCCTGTTCGATGTTATCTGCCTTGTCTCCTTTAATTCTATCCCTGTAGGCATTTGCGAGATTATTTTGCGTTGCTGCCCAATCAACAGGCAAAGCTTCTTTGGTTCTGACAGTTAAAGCCGCAGTATAAGACGCGATCGCTTTTTCGATGTTATCTGCCTTGTCTCCTTTAATTCTATCCCTGTAGGCAGTTGCGAGATTATCTTGCGTCATTGCCCAATTTTGAGGCAAAGCTTCTCTGGTGTAGACAGTTAAAACAGCAGTAAAAGCAGCGATTGCCTGTTCAATGTTATCTGCTTTGTCGCCTTTAATTCTATCGCTGTAGGCAGTTGCGAGATTATGTTGCGTTGCTGCCCAATTTTGAGGCAAAGCTTCTCTGGTTCTGACAGTTAAAGCAGCAGTATAAGCAGCGATTGCCTGTTCAATGTTATCTGCCTTGTCTCCTTTAATTCTAACGCTGTAGGCAGTTGCGAGATTATTTTGCGCTGCTGCCCAATCAACAGGCAAAGCTTCTCTGGTAAAGACAGTTAAAGCAGCAGTAGAAGCAGCGATTGCCTGTTCAATGTTATCTGCCTTGTCTCCTTTAATTCTAACGCTGTAGGCAGTTGCAAGATTATTTTGCGCTGCTGCCCAATTTTGAGGCAAAGCTTCTCTGGTGTAGACAGTTAAAGCAGCAGTAAAAGCAGCAATCACTTTTTCGATGTTATTTGCTTTGTCTCCTTTAATTCTCTCCCAGTAGGCATTTGCGAGATTATTTTGCGTTGCTGCCCAATTTTGAGGCAAAGCTTCTCTGGTGTAGACAGTTAAAGCAGCAGTAAAAGCAGCAATCACTTTTTCAATGTTATTTGCTTTGTCTCCTTTAATTCTCTCCCTGTAGGCATTTGCGAGATTATTTTGCGTCATTGCCCAATTTTGAGGCAAAGCTTCTTTAGTGTAGACTATCAACACGACTTCATAGCCAGTAATGGCAATTTCTATATTGCTGGCTTTGTTAACCAAAGGTAATACAGCCATTAGATTGCTAAATTCATATATCACTCCTGCTATGTATTTCGCCTCATCTGCTTGGACTTCTATAAGTTTATTTGTCCCCCAACGACGCAATATTTCTGCAAAAACCCCGTCAAGTTTGTCTGTATTCTTTGCCAGCAAAGGGTAAATTACTCGCACGTCACCTTTACTTTTTGCGGTTACTTGCAGTAACTGCATCAATAATTGGAGATATGCTTGTTTCTTTTCCTCACTGAGAGATTGCAAATCTACTTTATTATCTAGATTTAACGCTTCCCCTAGTTGCATTGCCAAATTTCGCAACCAATTCGCTGTATTCTCATCCCTTTGCTGCGAAAACGTCTGTGCTACTGCTTTTATTGTTTGCAAGAAGCCAATATCTACTAATTCTTGGTTTGCTGCCAAAGTTTCTTGGAATTCATCGTTAGCAGGGCAATTCAACAGGCGTTGAATGAGATTGAGATAGGCTTGCTGTCGCTGTTCATTCATGGGTAAGGGTGTGAGACGCAACTAGATCATAAGAAAAATTCAACACCAACACCCTAAATTCCAGAAAAATGTAGGTAGAATTTCATCACAAATGATGTGTTTCTGACAATGAAAGAACCTCGTGGATAAGCATTTTTTACTTGTGAACAGACAATATACTGATTTTGCGATCGCCCAGTGCCAGTTTCAGGTGACAGATGCGATCGCTTAATTGTTGATGAGTGCGATCGCTGATTGTTGATTCTAGCGATCGCCCAGTCGCAGTTTCAGGTAATAGAAGGATGCGACTTTAAAGCAGTCAAGTCTTGTTGCTCTAACACCACATTGAAAATTAGTGTAAAACTGACGCTGGGGATGAGTCGGCGCAAAACTTGTAAATGCGCTTCGGCATCGCTGCGGCGACGAAAACGAGCTACAATCTGGTTTTGCATATTAGGTTTAAGTCGAACTATACACCAAGGACTGAGCTTTTCAAGGTAGGTCATCGAATTCTCCTAATAAAATCTGTAATTTCCAAGACAAAAGCCAGCCTACTGTGACGGTGGCTGGCAAGAAATATCAAATTGATATTGAAATTAGATTCAATTCCTACTCACTCTTGTCTGGAAAACAAAGCTTCTGCAACACTTCTTCGGGGATATCCTCAAAATGTTCCAGCAAAAAGTTCATCAGCGCCAGGTGGCGTAAATCGGTAGGCATGGGACGGCGGTAGTTTTTACCTCTAGCAAACCAGCGCCGAACCGTGGACAGGGAACGATCGCAAATCTGAGCCATTTCTTCGTAGTTCACCTGCCACTTGGCGTAAAACTGCTTGGGAGTCATTCCCAATTGACAGTAAGTGTAGAGTTGCATCAAATCTTGCTCTCGCTGCTTGAGTGGATGAGGATTCATTAGTCTGTCTCCTCGCTTATTGGTTCTAAATCCTCTTCCCAAGCAATATCGGCAGATATCCAAGCAGCACTGGGGCTATCTTTGCTCAACCAAATCAAGTAGCACCAACTCCAGCAGCAGCGATCGCAAGCATTGCTATAAAATCGACCAATGACAATACCCCAGTCAGTATTGCTTTCTGTAGAGAGCCAACGCAAGCGATCGCCATATAAAAATCTCGGTGTCTTGGCTACATCGGGAAAGTTACCGGGAAGCTCAATAGATACGTCTGGGCATTTGAGGTTAATCAAGCTTGGGACTATATCTTGGTTACTGTGCCGGATGAGATTGAGATAAGCGGCAATCAACTTACCATTGATGCTGTAAGTTAATTGAGAAATCAGAATCGCAGCTAGACTTTCTATTTCTTGCTGCTGGAGTTGTATCCAGGCACTATCAAAGTCAGCATCAGAGTAGTTGTTGAGCTTTGCCAGTAATTCTGTGATGCCGAAATCATCTAAAGCTTGTTGATAAGCTCTGTGTTGATCTGTTTTGTAGCTAACAGGCTTTAACATGGAAAATGTCTCCTGTGATATGGGGGCCAAAAGCCAGCATCCGCCCTGAGAAAGTTGATGGCTGGCTTTTGACTTATCAGTAATTATACGCTAAAATAAAGTGTTTCTGTGTTAATCAATGTGTTTTAATGTATTTAAAGTAAAAACACACTAAATTGCTTATGATAATGAAATGGGAAAAGTAACTGTAACTCTTTATATGGAAGAAGAAGACAAAGAAGCCCTGCAATTTTTGGCTGATGCAGAGGAGCGTTCTTTGTCTCAGATGGCAGTGTTAATCGTGAAACGAGCAATTAAACAAGCTCAGACTGAGGGCAAAATTCCACCAAGTCAGGGGAAATGAGGTGTAAACGCTTAGTGGCTTTGACAAGTCAAAGCATAGTGTGTCAAAAGTATTTTTGCTTATCGTCTTTGGGACGTTATTTTAGGTTAAAAAATTCCGATCGCGGAATTAAACATGCTAAGTATACTTGTTTGGGCTAGCGGAAAAAATAACAGATTCCCTGGTTGTGAAAACAGTTAATATGTAAACTCATAATTTTTTAGGCGAAATAGACAGTCATATCGCCTAAGTCGCTAACAAACTATGCTCAATATCAGTCAACTTGAATCTTCGCTGTGGGAAGCCGCAGACCAACTCCGTGCTAACTCCAAACTCAATGCTAATGAATACAGTATGCCCGTACTGGGGCTAATCTTTCTTCGCCATGCGACAAATCGCTTCAATGCTGTCAAAGCGGAGATTGAAAAGGGTTTATCCTCGCGGGGTGGAAAAAAACGCCCGATTACCATAGATGACTTTAAAGGAAAGTCAGCAATTTTTTTACCAATTGAGGCTCAATACGATCGCATCTTGAATTTGGCAGAAAACGCAGATATTGGCAAGGCAATCAATGCAGCGATGAAAGCGATTGAGGATGAAACTCAGATGTTGCAAGGGGTGTTACCGAAGGAGTACACCAGTTTTGAGCAAGATTTGCTGTATAACTTAGTGCGAATTTTTGACCGGGAGGAGTTGCGTACAGCTACGGGTGATGTGTTTGGGCGAATTTATGAGTATTTTTTGAATAAGTTTGCCATGAGTGGCGCACAGGAAGGAGGAGAATTTTTTACACCGCCTTCTTTGGTACGCACGATTGTAAATATGATTGAACCTGACCGGGGAAATGTTTTAGACCCTGCTTGCGGTAGTGCGGGTATGTTTGTGCAGACGGGACATTTTGTGGAAAATCGCGGTGAGGATGCGGCTGCAAAGATTACTTTTTACGGACAGGAAAAATCCGATACTAACACCCGTTTGGCGCGAATGAATTTAGCGGTTCACGGTTTAGAAGGGATTATTCGCCAGGGTAATACTTTTTACGATCGCTGGGAAGAGTTGCTGGGTCAATGTGATTTTGTGATGTCTAATCCGCCGTTTAATGTGGATGGTGTGAGTCCAGAGAAGGTGAAGACTGACTCCCGGCTGTTTACTGAAAAAAAGATACCGGGAATTGCTGCGAAAACTAAAGCAGTGAGCAATGCAAATTACCTCTGGATACAGTATTTTTACAGCTATTTAAATGAGCGAGGTAGAGCCGGGTTTGTGATGGCGAGTTCGGCATCGGATGCGGGACATGGGGAGAAGGAGATTCGAGAGGAGTTAATCGCCACCCAAGCGGTGGATATGATTATCTCTATTGGAACGAACTTTTTTTACACGAAATCTCTACCTTGTACATTGTGGTTTTTCGACAAGGGAAAACCAGCAGAACGCCAAGACAAAGTGTTGATGATTGATGCGCGGAATGTTTACCGGGTGGTGACGCGCAAAATCCGCGATTTTAGTGAAGAACAACTCCAGAATATCACTGCGATCGCTTGGTTGTATCGCGGTCAGCAGGAACGTTATTTAGGGTTGGTGGGGGATTATTTAAATAAGACGCACCAAGAAGCAGCGACTATTGCAGGTGCGTTGACACAGTTGGAGTCACCGTTAGCTAAGTTGACGCAGATGTTGGAGACTTTTAGCGATCGTCTTGGGGCTTCGCTTCCTTTATTGAAGGATTTACCCGAAGTTGAGGGATTAGTTGCTGAAGATATCGCCAATCAGAATATAGAGACTTTCCGCGCTACTTTGTCTGAGTTGGAGGCGGGAATTCAAGAATTTACTGCGGCGAGAGTTGGTTTAATTGGTGAGTTACAAGTGCATCTTGCATGGTTTGCAACTCAAGCTGAGTCACTTTCTACTAATGAAGGGCAAAAAGTCTGTGCAGCAAGGTTTGCACTTTTTATTCCTCAATTGAAAACTCTGCAAAAGTACATCAACGAAGTGCATAAAGTCGGTACTCGCGCTGTGGAACTGGCGGAGAAAAAGCTAGAAGCGCGGAAACAGGATATTTGGGATGGGAAGGAAGTTAAAAAACAACGTGATGCACTAGATATAGTGCGAGATCAGGCTATTTCTGCTATTAAGTCTACGCTGTATGTGAAAGCACAAGTTACCTGGTTACAATCTCGCTTTCCCGAAGCGGTGTTTGTGGATGTACCAGGGTTGTGTAAGGTGGTAACGCGGGATGAAATAACCCAGCAGGATAGTAGTTTAACACCTGGGCGTTATGTTGGTGTGACCGCTTTAGATGGGGAAGATGAGGAGGATTTTGAGGAGAGAATGCGGGAAATTCATTTAGAGTTGGCGAGTTTGAATGAGGAAGCGGTGGAGTTAGCGGCGAGTATTGCGGCGAATTTTGAGGAGTTGACAATAATAGGATGAGTTGGTCAATTGTAGAACTGGGAGATTTAGCAGAATTCAGAAATGGTATTAACTATAATCAAACAAATTTTGGTACTGGGATAAAGGTTATTGGTGTAGTAAACTTTCAAAACTATATTAAGCCTCGGTATAACGAATTAGAAGAAGTTAATCCTGAAGGAGTAGTTAAAGATGAAGATATAGTCCGAGATAATGATATTTTATTTGTTCGCTCTAATGGAAATAAAGATTTAATTGGTCGAAGTTTGTTTATAGAATCTCCTCCAGAACCAATTACATTTTCAGGTTTCTGCATTCGTACAAGATTTACTTCAAATCAAGCATTTCCTAGATTTTTTGCATATCTTTTCAGGTCAGACCTGATCCGACAAACTCTATCAGCCTATGGTGGAGGTACGAATATTGCAAATCTCAATCAAAAAATTCTTAGTCGCTTACAAGTTCCCCTTCCCCCAGTTGCAACCCAACAACGCATAGCTGACATTCTCTCAACCTACGATCGCCTCATCGACAACAACAACCGCCGAATAGCACTGCTGGAAGAGTCCATCCAGCAGCTTTACAAAGAATGGTTTGTGCGATCGCGCTTCCCTGGCTACGAGTCAGTAAAGATAATTGATGGCATTCCAGAGGGGTGGAATATGGGATATCTCCCCAATCTATGCTCTAAGCTTATGGATGGAACACATGATAGTCCAAAAGCAACAGAAGATGGGTATTATCTGGTTACAGGTAAACATATTATTAATGGATTTATAGACTTTTCAAAGTGTTACTTCATTTCTCCTGAAGAACATCAGAAAGTCATGAAAAGAAGCCGTCCAGAGAAAGGAGATATTATATTTTCTAATATTGGAACTCTTGGGACTATTGCATTAGTTGACCAAGATTTTGAATTTAGCATTAAAAACGTTGCTTTATTTAAACCACTTAAAAAATTCTACTCAAGCTTTTTATATGTTCATCTATCTGATGATAATACATTAATATCAATGTCTCAGAAAGCATCTGGCACTTCTCAAAAGTTTTTTAGCCTAAAGTTTTTGAGAAACTCAGATATCTTAATTCCTCCAGATGACATTATTATTCAATTTGATAACTTTGCTAGACTTATACTAGAGCAACGCTCCTTACTTAATAAAAACAATCAAAGACTTAAGGAAGCCCGCGATTTACTCCTTCCTCGCCTGATGAACGGAAGCATCGCCGTGTAGAAAACAAATAGCGATCGTCTCACCGTGTAGAAAATCTTTTATAATGCTATATTATGCCAGCCAGAGATATCTTTCACAACGCAGTCAAAAAAGGACTAGAAAAAGAAGGGTGGAAAATTACCCATGATCCTTTACCCGTCAGTTTCGAGTTAGGGGATATGTACATAGACTTAGGCGCGGAAAAAATTCTAGCAGCAGAAAGAGAGGGTGAAAAAATTGCTGTTGAAATTAAAAGCTTTTTTAAAACATCTGCAATTTCTGAATTTCACACAGCTTTAGGACAGTTTATTAACTACCGACTAGCATTATCGGAACAAGAACCAGACCGTACTCTTTATTTAGCAGTTCCCATCGATACATACACTTCCTTCTTTAGCATCAGACTTGTACAAAACATTATCAAAACATATCAACTTAAATTGATTACTTATCAACCTATAACAGAGGATATAGTCGAATGGATAAACTAAAAAAATATCAACAAATAATTCAGCAACTTCTCCAAGAATATGCTGCAATTTCTAATCAAGCTCCAGAAATTGAAACCCAATTAATTTTTGACACAGAACATCACCACTATCAACTTGTAAATGTCGGCTGGAAAAATGACCGTCGTATTTATGGTTGTTTTTTACATCTAGACATTAAAGATGGTAAAGTTTGGCTACAACACAACGGAACCGAAAATGAAGTCGGAGAAGATTTAGCAAATTTAGGTATCCCCAAACAGGATATTGTCATCGGCTTTCATTCACCATTTAAACGCCAATTTACAGATTATGCTGTGGGTTAAATATTAAGTGTAAAAACTTTAATTCCTGGAACAGTCACATAAGAGTTGCTTTGTACCATTAATTACGAATTACGAATTATTTAAAGGCAATACTTGCTACTTAGGCAATTCCAAAGCTATCAATATAATAGCTACCCGTATTACCTATCACACCCATGAGTGCCGAATATTCCGAAGACCGCCTCGTGCAACAAACTACCGCTAACTTCTTTGAACAAATCCTGAAATGGCACTCAGTTTACGCATACAAAAAAGAAACCTTCGGCACTAACGGCACACTAGGACGTAAGGATAAACGAGAAGTTGTACTCACACGCTATCTTCGCCAAGCATTAGAGAAATTTAATCCTGGTCATCCACAGCAAGTATACGATGATGCGATCGCTCAATTCACCACATCCAATATTTCAGAGCAATTAATCACCATCAACCAGAAAAAATACCAACTTATCCGTGAAGGTATCCTAGAGAAACCCTACAAAAACCCACACGGTGAAACTATCAATCCCCGCTTGAAAGTGATTGATTTTCAAAACCCAGAAAATAACCATTTCCTGGTTGTGCGGGAGTTGTCTATTAAAGGTTCTCTCTATTCCAAACGACCTGATATCATCGGCTTTGTTAATGGTATTCCTTTACTATTTATTGAACTTAAAGCCACGCACCGCAACGTCAGAGTGGCTTACGAAGACAACTACACCGACTACAAAGATACTATCCCCGAAATTTTCCATCACAACGCCATAGTCATGTTGAGTAATGGAATAGTGGGGAAAGTAGGTAGCATCACCAGTCGCTACGGCCACTTCCAAGAATGGAAACGTTTAGAAGAAGAAGAACTCGGCAAAGTTGACTACCAAACAATGTTAATGGGGATGTGCCGCAAAGACAATTTCCTCGACATCATCGAAAACTTCATCCTCTTTGATGACAGTAGCGGTAAAACAATCAAAATTCTGACTCGTAATCACCAATTTCTTGGTGTTAACCGCGCATTTACCGCCATTCAACAACGGCAAGTCCGAGAAGGTAAACTTGGCGTTTTCTGGCATACTCAAGGTAGCGGTAAATCTTACTCAATAGCATTTCTCACGCGCAAAGCGCACCGCCAATTACCAGGTAATTTTACCTTTGTCATCGTCACAGACCGCCAAGAATTAGATAATCAAATCGTGCAAACCTTTGCTGGCGTTGGTGCTATCAAAGAAAATAACACCCAAGCCGCCAGTGGTGAACAATTAGCTGAATTACTCAAAGACAACCATCGCTACGTTTTCACGCTGATTCACAAATTCAACAAACCTGGTGAGATTTACTCCCACCGTGCCGATATTATCGTCATCTCCGACGAAGCGCACCGCACCCAATACGGTAAACTCGCGGAAAATATGCGTTTTAGTTTACCCAACGCATCTTTCATCGGCTTTACTGGTACACCCTTAATGGAGTCGGAAGAAGACCAACTTACCCGTCGAGTTTTCGGCGGCTACGTTTCCACCTACGACTTCCAACGCGCTGTAGAAGATGGTGCAACAGTACCTCTCTACTACGACAATCGAGGCGAAGAATTATATTATGACGACAAAGGCACTCAACGCCAGGTTGCAGCTGATAAAGAACTAAATCAACGCCTCGCCACCGCCATCAAACAATTTGACCTCGACGCAGAACAAGAAGAAGCCGTCCGTCGCCGCTTGGGGGGAGAATATCTCATCCTCACCGCCGAAAAACGTTTAGACCGAATCGCCCAAGACTTAGTAGCTCACTATACCCAACGTTGGCAAACCGGAAAAGCTATGCTTGTTTGTCTAGATAAGATTACCGCCGTGCGAATGCACGGACTTATCGATAAATACTGGAAACAAGCAATACAAGCACAGAAACAATTAGTCAAACAAGCTGGTGATGAACAAGAGGAAGTAGAACATCAGCAATATTTGCAATGGTTGGAGTCAACAGAATATTTAGTTGTGATTAGCGAAGCCCAAAATGAAGTTAAAACTTTCAAAGATTGGGATTTAGATATAGTTCCCCATCGCCAAATTATCAAAAGTCGCAATCTAGAAGAAGAATTTAAGAACGAAAAACACCCTTTCCGCTTTGCAATTGTCTGCGCCATGTGGTTAACAGGCTTTGATGTCCCCAGCCTTGCCACATTATATATAGATAAACCCTTACAAGGACATACTCTCATGCAAGCGATCGCTCGTGCAAACCGCGTCTACGAAGGGAAAAATAACGGTTTGTTAATTGATTACAACGGTATTTTAACAAGTCTCCGTGCCGCCCTTGCAAGATACTCCCGTGCAGAAGTAGGAGGCACAGACGAGAGTATAACACCTTACAACGACCTGAACCAATTACGAGAAGATTATGTGATCGCGCTTCAAAACTGTATTGACCACATCGCCAACCTGGGGTTTGACCTGCAAGAACTAGTGGAAACAGCAGGATTTGATAAAATTGCTGCTTTAGCAAGTGCAGTTAATGCAGTTTGCACTAACGATGAATCTCGCGCCCGCTTTGAAGTATTAGCCAGGGAAATCTTCAAAAAGAAACAGGCGCTAATCACTGAACCGAAATTAACCGCACCCTACCAAGGAAGATATAACGCCATCGAGCAAATTTACAAACATTTACACGAACAACACAAAATATCTTTAGATATTAACGCTGTCATCCGTTCCTTACAAGGTATCGTTAGCGAGTTCATCAACGTTGATACTTCCCGTCTTCCAGGTGCAGAGTCAGGCAAAAATTACAATATTAGCAATATAGACTTTGAGTTATTAAAAGCAGAATTTGCTAATTCTCAGACCAAAAATACCTCAGTCCAAACCCTCAAAGAAGCCGTCGAACGCCAACTCCAGCGAATGGTACAACGAAACCCATCTCGCATTGACTACTACACGCGCTATCAACAAGTTATCCAAAACTATAACCGTGAAACTGACCGAGTAGCCATTGAGCAAACATTTGAGGAACTGCTGAAACTTGTCAAAGACTTATCCGAAGAAGACACCCGTGCTGTTCGCGAAGGTTTAAGCGAAGAACACCTTGCTGTTTTCGACTTGCTTTGCTCATCTAAAGATAATTTAGATACCAGAATTAGAAACCGTGTTAAACAAGTTGCTCAGTCGCTAATTGAAGCCGTGAAATCACAATTACAGCAACTAGAAAACTGGCGGGATAAGGAATCTACAAGAGCCACAATTAAGAGTTTTATTTATGATTACTTGTACAGCGAAGACACAGGTTTACCTGTAGATGCCTACGATGATAGCGATGTAGACAACCTGAGTAATATAGTATTTATCCATATTTATCAGCAGTATAAAAGTGCTAATAAACATCCTTATGCAGCGTAATAGTACTTAATATTACTCCCTAAAGCGTTTGAGGTTTTGGTGTAAGACTTCGTGAATGCGTTGGCGTAGCCCGCCGCAGGCATCGCACCAAAAAGGAAGTCTGCCCCTGACAAAGAGCTTCTAGCGCTACTTGCTTGTCAAACTCTGCCAATTGCAAAGGTTGTTCAGGCGATGACCTGGCTAATAACATTAGCCGCTTCATCTTGCAAGATTGAGCAACGCCTAACGGCATAAAGCCACGACTCACATTTCGCCTCCTCAACTTCTGCTTTTGCTACTTCTTGAGCAACGCCTAACGGCATAAAGCCACGACTCACATCCTTTTTGCGATGAGATTGATAAACTCCATCGATTGAGCAACGCCTAACGGCATAAAGCCACGACTCACTAAAGTAGACTTACCCGACTGCGTACCACCTACCAATTGAGCAACGCCTAACGGCATAAAGCCACGACTCACCTGATGATTTAGGCTTTGCTGCTGCGAAAACTTACGATTGAGCAACGCCTAACGGCATAAAGCCACGACTCACAGAACAACGCAATTCCTGAACCAGTTCGCCGCTCTTTTTGAGCAACGCCTAACGGCATAAAGCCACGACTCACATCTGGGCAATTTCACTCCAGGTTGACCCTGAATATTGAGCAACGCCTAACGGCATAAAGCCACGACTCACGAGGCAGGAGGTAGAAGGCAGAAGGGAAGAAAATTTGAGCAACGCCTAACGGCATAAAGCCACGACTCACAGCAAAGGCTAAAACCCTTGAGTGATCAAGGCTCACTCACAATTTTACAAGTACCCCTCAGCCGGAGATCCCAAAAAGACAAAACTTATCAATTTCTTGTATTTCTTCAACCTCTACAACTCAATCCCCTTAACTCTTTCAAGGATTTGCAAGCACCTTTTTCTTTATCTAAATTGCTATATCCCTTAACCCTGTAATCCTTTCCGTCATTTTTTACCTCGATTCTCCTCGCCAGCAGGGGTACTTGTCAAATCGGAGATTGAACCATTGTCCAGGCTAAATCAGGAGGTGATAATCTATCCATTTCCTCAATCCGATACCTCAAAAATCGGGTATTTCTTGACCCCACATGGTCAACCCAATAGGGTAAAGTTAACCTGCCTCGATTATCTCTAATCGCCCACTGTCTCACTCCCTCTAGATAATCTTCCGAGACAAGTTTGATCGTTTTAATCAACTGGTCGCTTTCTCCCAAAAATAAACAACCAAACCGTCTTACTAGCTCAGGATGGTCAAACGCTAACTGTATCCTGTCCCTTAAACTTGGTTGTATCTTTTCCTCGTCAGAACGAACCCAAATCAAACACCGCAAATTAGACAAAATTTCTTGATAACAGGGAATAACATTCTCCGCATGGCTAAAATCAGCATTCTTAAACCGTCTCATTTGACGCAAAATCCGCGACTTTTTGGGGCTAGATAACATTGCGATCGCCAATTCTACCCCACAGTGGCGATAGACATTCGTTTCCCCTACCAAAGACAACAACATCCCATACACTGTCGCTGGAGGAGGGACAGGATAGGTTTTTCCCATTTCCCTTGCATGGGACTCGCGAAAAGTCGCAAATGGAACATCCAAATAGAGAATTAATGGTGCAATCATTTTGATTCTTCTAAGCCCAAATCTCTTTTAATGACTGTTTTCAAAGCTTCAACCATTTCATTTCGATTACGATAAATATGCGCTTTCTTCAAAGGGGAACTTTCAAAATTATCCAATTGCTGTAACTCCTTAACAATTGTTCCCCCAATCCACAATTTACTAGGGTCAATCTGTCCGCATTCCACTTCATCTATAAACTCTTGTGTAAATTTTGCTTCCTTACTCTTAGGATCGCAATATTCAAAGCAATAGGAAATATATGAAGCAAAATGATTTGTCCATTGAAATACCAAACTATCGGGACAGAAAGGATAATTAAAAATATTACTACTCCCTCCCACCTTGGGCAGATTCATAATCCCATCTATCAAAGGTAAAATCCGGGAACAATCTTTCAGATGAGTGGCATCAATTCCAAAATAATATTGATATCGAGTTGCATGATATTCTGTAAAATGGAGAGATGTACTATCCTTCTCTCTGCCACTTTTTGCCCCTAACTTAACTGCACCATCATAAGGCGTTAGCGAAACAGCCATATTCATCCCTAAAGCACCCATTCGCTGATTAGGAGTACTGGCTTTTGTTTGTTTCTTTTTTCTCTTTGTTGTTGAAGTCTCCTCCTCTGTTTCAGCAGACTCTAATAAAGCAAACCCAAAAATATCATCATCATAAAATTGTTCTGGATCGAAATCTTCACTTGTTAACCGATTAATATGTTCGTCCTCATCCCAAACTCGATTAACTAAGTAACCTTGCTTTTGAAGATAAAAACGTAACGCCCAACGAATTGCACTTGAACCTACAAAAGAATGAATTTTACCATTCCAATAGCCTTTTTGTAGAATAGTCTTATTTCCTCGTCTAATGTCATGATTTAAGGACGCTAAACCATAACGAGTGAGGATTGTTCCGTAAAGATAATATTTTGGGATATTATTGTCATTCTTCTTCTGACTCATCATTCACTTCTTCTAGGTTTTGATTGTTTGGGAACGAACTATCATCCATGTTTGTGGGTTTATCTTTGGGTTTATAACTGGCGATCGCTAACAATGACCAAATTCTTATTTCTTGCCAAGGTGATTTTTTAATTAGTAGTGCAATCTCTTCCTGATGCTCATTAAAATACTTATTTAATCCCCCTCTTACTAAAAAGTCAGACAAATATTCCTTAAACGACAATTCATCATAACAATAGTTTAGCTCTGCCCTTAATCGTTCAACTTTCTTCTTAATTGGAGGATCTTTCCCTTCCTCTGTTTTGGCATAAATTTTAGCAAAGTTGCCCTTCATAGCTTGCTGAAATACCTTAATAAAAATAAGATACTGCTTGTCTTGTTCACTATTCTCTGCCATGATGATGAGTCCTTCTCGATTGGAAAATAACTGGTTAAATAAATATTCTTTTGAATCCTCTATCACCAATTTTTCCCAAAAATTAGACCACCAATGGATTCCTTTCACTAAATTATCAGCAATCAGGGAGCGAATCGGATTGACCTTAATAAAAATTTGCTTATATTTAATTATCTGATAATTAGTTTTAAAGTATTTTTGCACTTGTTGGTAAGTCATTAAAATATTCTTATCAATTTTAATTTCTTCTATACTCATCAATGTCCGTTGACGAGAAGCTTGATTTAATTTTTCATATAACCAAACTTGACAAGCTTGATAGTAGACCACTTCAGGCTGAATATCGTCTAAGCTGTAATAAAGTAATCCTGCTTCTCCAAGGCTACTAACATGAAACTGTTTGGTTTCTAATTGCTGTAATCCCCATCTTCTTTGAGAAGCGTCTTCAAAATCCTTGATTTCTGGAATCACCATCAAGTAGCGATGGGGTTTCCTTTCTTTTAAGTCTTCTGATGGTATATGAAGTAAGCAATAATGACAAACTACTGGTACAAATAATAATGCTAAGGCGTATTCAGGTTTCTCTTCTAGTTTTGTAGTATTCTGCGTCCGAGCATGGCGAACAATTCCCCCTAAATACAACCAACTGGTTATTTGAATATAATCATGTCTGAGTTGTTGGGTATCTGCCTGGCATAACTTCTCTGCAAAAGTTTGATGTGCGTACCAAGTTAGGGATTTGTATTGATACTCGACTTTGTTTTCTTCAACCTTTAGTTCAGTGTTAACTAGCTCTCCCGCTTGATAAAACTGATTATGACGCAGAAAAACAGCACATATTCCCTCATGAATGTGGACTTTCTGGCTTAAATCTATTGCATCATTGTCTAACCCTACTAAATGAATTAAACCTGTATCATCTAATTGAAAAGACTCATTAATTAACCAAGATAGGGCGATGAAATCACTTCCTTCCCAGAATAATTCAATAGTATCAGCAGTCAAAATCCATGATATATGTCCTCCCCGTTCATGAGATAAGCGATATTGCTTTTCCAATCGCTTTAAAGTCATATAAAGTCCGGTCATTCCGACGCGGTGCATTATTGTCGTATCCGCAGCATGGAGAGATAGGGAAATGTTGGGTTGGGTAGAGACTATCATCAGGTTTCCTCTTCTGACTTGCTGCGAGTCGCTGGAACAAATATTCCACACATCATTTTTCGTTTCCCACTAATTCCCTGTTCTTGCAAGGTTAAGGAATCTTCTGGGTTGAGTTCGCTAATTTTTACGCCAAATCCTTTAACTTTAAACTGTTTTCCTTTTTGATTGATGGTTAATTGTCTTTTTTGAGGTGTTCCATCTTGTCGGGTCAGAAGTTCAATTTTTCCTTCTATTCCTTTATTATCTAGTTTCCGTTGCACAGCTTCAATAAAGTTAATAGGTTCTTGAAAGCCTGTAATTATCACTAATCTGGAATAGACACTTTCTGAAGAAATTAACGGTTTGTATTCGGGAATATCTAGTTGATAAGAATTTTGACCTATGTGAAAAGCTTGACCCGCTAAATAAGGATAAATTAAAGGAATCTGTTGATGATGAATCCGAATTTTGAGGCGAGATTGAGCAGTGAGTTCAAGCAAATTGTTCCTTGTCGGTATTCCTGCGATCGGATGAATCCCAATAGACTCTAGTTCGTGAAGGATAGGACAAATCCTGGACAATGCACTATAGATAACATAACCATTATCAAGAGGAATCGGTGCGCCTCTCAGCTTAAACGTTAAGTCTATATATTCCTCACTTTGAATTAATATGACTGCCATAGATGGAAATTTTGAGATGTCAGAGTTTGTTTAATACATCAACATCCTCTTGTGCAAAATTGTCCTCATTGTCATCGCCGACTACTTTGGTTAGAGTGGCAATCCAGTTTAGGCTATTGTTCGCAATATTCTTACTGGTTAGGAGGATCTTCTAATACTCCAGTAGTTACTCAAAACAGATGGACAGCCAAAAGTTCCTATCCTATACCAGCATGAACAGCTTCTGCTCCATTATAAAAAAATTTGGTGCTTTTCTGCTCTCTATGCTTGATTGGACTCACGGCAAGCTTATCCTTCCAATTTGGACTAGCGGCAAACTTATGGTTCCAAACTGTCAGTTTCATCCAAAATTAGCTGACGCAAGAATGAGGGTTATAATGTTGTTGGCGGCAAAGTTATGCTTCCAGGCGCGGCAAAGTTATGGGTAAAGTCACATCAGAAATAACTGGATTTATAATCAAAGGGGAAGGGGGAAAGGTTTCAAATCCCTTACCCCTTCCCCTTTCCCCAGCCATCACGCAGCATTTTTGGGTTGGCAGACTACTAGTTTTAGTATCAGATTAGTATCCTAATTTTATATCCTATGCCCAAGGCTCCAGCAGGAACTGTGCATATAGATTGCTTCAAGGACAATAAAAGGGTTTAAATTGATTCATAGCTGCAATTAAATGATTGAATCCCAGTAACAAACTGTGAATTAGGGAAAATATACCCGGAAAGTGACAGAAAAGGGTTAACTCGATGTTTGGATTTGGGTTTTGCGATCGCATCTGAAAATTGTATCAAGCCAGTGTAAGTTAGGCCCACTCACAAATTCAATTTTGTGTGCCTTGCCAATATCTATGCGATCGCCAGTTTTCACAATCCGCTTAAAAGAGCGATCGCATACGAACCCTTCCAAAAATTGGAGCGCGACTTTTGAGGCTAAGACAGTGGCTCTAGGCGCTAACTGGAGGACATCTTTCTTGACACAATACTTTTCTATGTCCAATGAATCTCTTTGGAACGAAAAGCTCTATCCCAATCGTTAGCAATCACCTCCATCATATTGATCATGCCTTCATAGCCAAAATATGGCTTGTCAACATAAGTTTCTCTGTTAGTCGGGCTAAATACGTCAAAAGCAATTTTGATTCCTAGTTCCTCTGCCATGTATTTTTCCCATGCCGAGCCAATCACAGCATCAACATCAAACTCTTGTAAGGTCTGTTTAATCTGATATCCATCTGCCGAAAATGCCACACGAGGAGCAAGACCAAGACTATCTAGTTCTCGCTCTAGAATTGCACGAGAATCAGGCATCGCCGAGCGAAATAATAAAACTTCTGGAATCATCTCTAATTCTTCAAAGAGCATTCTGACCAGTCCAATGCCAAGCGTCCCATCCGCAGAGATGGCAATTCTACAGTTACGATATCGGGGAATAATCATCAATGCTCGTTTGCGAAGTGTATCTACGACCATTTCTTCGCCTTGTTTAATTAGCGGTTCGACTTTTTCTTCTATCTTGAAATGTGCCGCCAATGCCTTCAACCATCGAGTAGTGTTGTTTACACCTATTGGTAAAGGTATATCATCAAGGATGAGGGGGATATTGTGGGTTTCTTGCATTTTCCGAGCAAACTTATACCCAACATCATGACTGAGAACAATATTGGCTGTTGCCTCACCAGCTAGCTCCAGTTCTTCAAATGAGGTATTATGAGAGAAGACAGTCTGTACCCTAATCCTCAAAGATTTTAAAATCTGCGTTACCCATTGCAAATCAGCCCACCAAGTAGGATTAAGATTTGCCTGTGGCGCAATGATATTTACAATCCTCGGTTTTCTACCTCTTCTCTTGGTTTGCCTTTTTTTGATAAAAGGAAGTAAAGCCTCTAAACCCATCTCCAAGCCATCATAAGCATTGCCCCGAAATCCACCAGCAAGTAAAGGAACGAGTTTGGCTTTGACATCTGGCTGAAGTTGATGGCATAATCCTGCAATATCTTCACCAATAATGTCCGCCGCGCAAGTACCAACGACAAACATGACCTTAGAATCAAAAGATTGATCCGCCTCTTTAATCATCCCTTTGAGTTTTTCAGACGCTCCCATCACAATATCTGACTCAAAAAGGCGGGTACAACCTACTTTTCGCTTGGTGAAATCAACCTCATGAGCATCATACCCAGCTGCGACAGTGGACGCGCAACCCTGTGGAGACTGAATTACAATACTGACATCTTTAATGCCAGCAACCGTAGTTGCAATACCTTCAAGGGCACACCCAACGATTGGGTCTTTACTATGGTCACAATTATCAAAAGTTAGTCCAGCAGACATTTTTCCCTCCTATTTTTCTAAGGCTTTTCTCTAAAGCTTGACTATCGTAAACGCGTTTCACGCAGCCTGTAGCAACTTATGCTTTGTGTGTTTCGCGTAGCCTGTAAGAGCTTCTGTCTTCCCTGTAGCGACTTCTAGACGTTTCTGTGTTTCGCGCAGCCTGTAATGACCAAGGTTGGGACGGTCTACTACTTCTTTTAAGATACAAGGTTGGGTTGAGGAACGAAACCCAACAAAATCTCGCTCGGAAATGTTGGGTAACACTAAAGTTCTACCCAATCTACAATTTTCTTGTAATCCAAAACTGGTATTACTCGTTCATACATTTTCCCCGTCTTTTCTCTGCATATACAGTACAATCAGGCAGGTCTTGAGCTAATTTTCCAGTCAATGATTGAGCAGATGCTAACCCGGAATTTTTAGGGAATACCATTTGCTTAGTTAAGGAACTACGAGGTCTAAAGCCATATTGGAGTGCTGTTTTAATACACCTTGCGACCTTTAAGGCTCCGCGATAGCCAAATCTAGGACGATTTAAGATGGCATTTAAATCGACTACGGGAATATGGGGGAAACTCAAGGAAGAACCAAAATACACTACTGAGTCTGCATCAAGACCACCAATGAAATCCAGTAATTCATCTTCCGTTTGTTTCATGGACTCGTACTTGCCAAAGGCCAGTGTCCCTTTTGTAATCAGGATTTCTGGGTCTAACCCTGTTTCCAACAAATAATCTACACTGGTTTCTCGTGCTTCTGTACTCCAGGGATGGAAGTTATAGATTACTACACGCATCCCAAAATCACGATCCAACATGTGAGCAAGGGATAAGCACTTGATAGCATCATGTCCTTCGATAATCGCTAACTTCCCTTCTATATAACCCTTAGCTGCTTCAAATTCAGTCTTGATTGCGGCATATTCCTTTTCCATTAGAGCAGCCGCTTGTTCTTCCATCCCTAAATATTTTGCCGCCCCTTCGAGCCATTTTTCTGTAGCGGTGATTCCATAGGGGAGGATAGTAGAATTTAACGGCGTACCAAACTTGTCTGACATGGCTTTGCCAATGGTATAGCCAAGATCCAAACATAAGGTACAGTTGACTGCCGCACTCGGTGCTTGCTTGAGTTCTTCTAATGTACAATCACCTGCGATGACGCTGTGAACTCTTGCCCCCATTGCTTCTATTAATCGCACCAATTCTTTGACATCAGTTTCGACTTCTGTCCTTTCAGGGCCCATCTTCGCGCCCACAATATTGACAGCATCGGCTAGTTGTGCTTTCCGCTCTGGAGTTGGCGGCTCCATAAAGTCTACGATTTGCCGAAATACGATATCAAATCCACTGCGATACTCCCCGGCGAATCCTTCACAATGTATCGTCATGATCTCAGCATCGATTTCGCTGCGGGCTTTATTCACTACGTCATCAACACAGTCGCCAATAATACCAGACGCACAACTAGTGGCAACAACGATCGCATCAGGATGGTATTTTTCATCTACTTCTCGAATCGCGCCTTTTAATTCTTTTTCCCCGCCAAAAATCACCGCTTTCTCACTCATGTTCGTAGTCACCACGGGTTCATAAGGGGAACCACTATTGCGGCTATTGTTCAGCTTGTATGCCCGCTTGACTCCATAAGCACAGCCACTCGGCCCGTGAGAAATGACGATCGCATTTTTAATCCCACTTAAAATCTTCGTTGCAGTCCAAAATTTACAGGGGCGGGTATGACTACCTTGTAAACTGGTCTTAATTTTACCCTCTTTTGCCAAACGATACAGTTCACTCAAATTTCCGTAAAATACGACATTCTGATCTATACTTGCAGTCACGATCGCTCTCCAGTATTTCGTAATTTTCTCTCTGCGCTCTCTGTGCCTCTGTGGTTAAAAAGTATTTATTTAACCGCAGAGGCGCAGAGGACACAGAGAATAGTCTGAGGGTAGGAAGAGAGTATGGGGTGGAGGACGAGGCACTTGTCACTGTGGAGACAGCCCACTCCCATACACATCACTCTCTTACCAGACGTTTAAGATCCACTCGCGATCGTGCTTGTTCTCCATATCTGCAAACATGGCGTTGGCAATGTTATCTGCTAGCCATTCTGCTCCTTTGTAGCCAATCACAGGATATTTCCACAAACCTGCACGGTCAAAGCTAGGAAATCCTACCCGAACCATCGGAATTTTGTTGTCGATAGAAATATACCGACCCTTGGAATGACCTAGAATCAAGTCAATTTCGAGGGATTTATCTGTAATGCGGCGCTCTAATTCCCAAAGGTCTGCATTCCAGATAACTTCGATATCACAAGCTGCTTGCTTCTCCAACTCGGCAATTCTTGGGTCTTTGGTGCAGGCTTTGTTGTCGTCTCCCAACAACATCAACACTGGCTCTAACTCAACTTCTAAGCAGAACTCTGCTAGACCAATTACTAAATCGGGATCTCCGTAAATAGCTACCTTCTTGTTGGCGAAGAACATGTGGGCGAGGTCTGCGATCGCATCAATAGCTTTACCACGTTCTCTGACTAAAGATTCTGGTATTGGTTTACCAGTCATTTTACTGATATTTTGCAGCCAGATGTCGGTATTTTTGATACCGATTGGTGTTGGGCCAAGAATTGCGGGAACTTTGAACTTCTCTTCTAAGAATTCGGCTGCACTACCGCCTTCATATTTACATAAGGCAATAGTTCCCAACGCATTGGCAGAATCAGCAATTTCTTCAATGGTGGTATTGCCAAAAGCAAAACTTGTCTTATCGGGCATGGTGGGCGCATCGAAGGTTTCTGTATCCAGTAAGATGTTTCCTGGAACGTCCATCTCTTTTAAGATGCGCTTAACTTCAGTGACATCTCCAGGGTTAAGCCACCCAGTGATGATGTTCAACTTGCCAGTTGGTTCGCCTTTTTTTGCTAGGCTAGAAATAATTGCGTGTACGCCGACATTATAGCCAGTGACTTGAGAGCCTTTGTAACTGGGGGTATGTACAGGAACAAGAATAACCTTGCGATCGGGATAAGCCTCCTTTAAAAAGCCGTTGAGCTTGTTAATGGTTCCTTCGATATCGTCCCCAATTGTCTCAGTTGAACAAGTCGTAATAATTGGGATAATCCGTAAATCGGGATATCGTGCTACTAAGGTCTTTACGCCTTCCTCAATACGTGGCTGTCCTCCAAGAACAGCACTATTTTCATGGAGTGAAGAAGAAGCAATGTCGAAATTTTCCTTCAAATGCTGGGCAAACAGAAGACGAACGAACATACTACATCCTTGTCCTCCATGCACCAGGGGAATACAATCTTTGATTCCGATGGAAGCATATTCAGCCCCAGCAGGCTGACAGGTAAATATAGGATTGATGATTCCCTTGCGTTCTTTCTGTTTTACGACTAAAGACATTCTCTTGACTCCTATGTGGTAAAAAAAATTGCGTGATTTTGTTTGGCGTTGCTGAACGAAGAGATGAAGTGTCTTTTCGAGCTTAAGAAAGTAGAGCGGTGTCTGTGGCAAGCTAACGCTGCATCTAACCAAGAAGCAAGCTACTCATAGCATCGATTACAGAACAAAAGTAGAATTGAATTTCGTGAAAATCTTGAAAGCTAGATGAGATGCTTCTGTAGTCAGATACTACGCTTCTTAGGAATGCTTTTGGTGTAGCCCGTCGGTGCGATCGCTCTCTACTCTGTAAGAAAATTTCTGCACAAACACTAACAGGATGACTTGACTCTAATTCATACTCCAATTCAACAACGCCGTTCGTTTGTAGGACTTACGCAAAAACTCTCTCAAACTCTCTTCCTCCGTGACCTCTGCGTCCTCTGTGGTAGCCTGCGGCAAGCCTCTCCGCGTCTACGTTTTTCCTTACCTTTGCGTAAGTCCTAGTTTGGTTGAATTACCGATCTAATTGCTTTAATAAAGCGAATAATGCAACTCACCATTCTTCGACTTGGTGATTACAATATCGACCAGCATTCCCTTAACAGCTTCCAGTACTGCCTTCTTTTGCGAGTTTTCCATGCTATTTAACCATGCAAACCTAATTTCCAGGTCAGCTGCAAGGATCTTCGCATCTGCATAAAAACCTCTCTCGATCAAGGTTTCCAGAACTACCTTTTCTCCAGTCAAGATTTGGGCAGTCTTATTGAGAACACCATTGATGTTTTCTTCCCGATCCCATGCACGAGAATGAAACTGCCACAAACACCGTTCTTGAATTAATTTTGTGACTTCCGCAGCTCGATCTTGAATGTATAACGCGATTTCCTTAGCTTGCACTTGAACCTGTGGTGCAACTTCCTTAGCTTGTGGTTGAACTTGTGGTGCAACTTCCTTAGCTT
>NZ_CAWUDN010000053.1:0-53235 GCF_963920915.1 Nostoc sp. PCC 9305 | reverse complement strand
TTAAAAGTATTTATATTTTAATCTAGTGTACCTCATAATAGACGCAAGTGCTGTAACGCAAAAATTCTCTCTATCTCTTCTCCCTCTGTGTTCTCTGTGTCTCTGTGGTTCGTTTATTTAGATAATTTATTTCTTGGAAGTCCTTAGCATAAAATTGGCTCAAACTAGCTCGTGGTTTCTTGCTGTCAAGATTCAACTTTATGGACAAACCTTTTTTGTACGACCAAGACTTTTATGGCTGGACACAGCAGCAGGCTAAAGCGTTAGAGCAGAGGCTAGTTATGGAACTAGACTGGCAGCACCTGCAAGAGGAAATTCAAGCTTTGGGGAGACAGGAATATCGGGAACTCGTGAGTCGTCTAAGTGTATTACTTGGTCATCTCTTGAAGTGGGAGTATCAACCCGAACAACGCTCTCGTAGTTGGTTTTTAACAATTCGAGAACAGCGCCGCGCCATCAATAGGCATCTGCGGCAGAACCCTAGCTTAAAGTATCGAATAGAAGAAGCTTTGTTAGATGGCTTTGAAGCGGGAGTCGATTTGGCGCTTCGAGAAACTAACTTACCATTACGAACCTTTCCAGAGCATTGCCCTTATTTATTTGATGATGCGATCGCAGATAATTTTCTGTGCGATACTCGTCAAGACTGGGAAGGATAATTACTACAATTTTTATGACACTCATTTTTGATTTGGAGACACCTTAAGTAGAATAAAGTGAAAAAAATTATATACTTATAAGTTTTACTCCAAGTTAGTTAGATATAGTTACATCTATGAAAGAAGTAATAGAAAATGTAAAACAAACTATAATGCAAAAACAGATACTTTGGGCTTATCCAATTGCACTGAAATTAGAAAAATATCACTATAGTTTGGCAATCCAATGGGCAATAGAATGCATACAAATATATTCATCCGAGATTAAATCGGACAAACTCTCCCAGCTTAATAAATATATTCAGCAAGCTTTGTCAAAGCCAAATTTTTTAACTCCTTTACAGTGTAATGAAATTAGTCGAGAAATATGGTATTTGCCTGAAAGGGAAGAAATTCAAACTGCAATAGCTCGAGTATGGGGTTCTATGGCAGCTTTTAAAGATGGAGAAGATCGTGGTGGAGTAATGGAAACCACTAGGGCAGTCGAATTAGTATTACCTGATATATACGATCATCGTCTATTAGATCGATATCTAGAAGCTGCTGTAATAATTTTTGAAGAATACGAATCACAAAACTAGGCGTGTGAGTAGTAGAATTGCATTGATTCACATGGCGATCGCTAATTTTGGCTGAGTTAAAGGTTCTGGTAGAAATACGTAATGGCTGCACAAACTAAGTCCGTCTGCGTGGACTCCAGCAAGTTTAAACCCACGGATGTGGGTTTTATCTGTATAGCTGCGATTTCTAATCGCCAGTGCTAGGGTATTTTACTGGCAGTTAAGGAATAAATGGTTTTAAAATGGTGCAATCTTAAAATATTTAGGGGTGCAGCTATGTCGCTACGCAATGAGCCTTTAGATTGGCAACTTGAAACCAATAATCCTTATATACCAGTTTATCATCAAGGCAATTTGGTGGGATTTTTTAAACCAGATTATGCCAATGAAATTATTAAAATTCTAAATGAAGAAGAAGTTTTAAAGAAAGCGCTAAAAATGGCTTGTACTGATTTAATTAAAAAAATCGGCGGCGATACCAGAAAAGTCAATTTTTTAATGGAAAAATATGTAAAAACTAGTGAGCGTCCAAAGCATGGAACTAGAGCGATCGCAGTTTTACTTCAAGATAGGCAAAAAGAGCTTGACTTGAGTAATCAGGAGTTTGCTAAATTCTGCGACACCTTTAAATTATCTCCGACTGAACTGAATAATATTTATGCTGGAGAAGCATTTGATGATAGTTTACTAGCGCCCCTTTCACGTATATTAGGTATGGCAAAAGAGCAATTGCTGAAAGTGCGAGATGGTTCTGAAGAATCAAGTAATACATGAACAGCAAATCAAAATTTTCAAATGATATAAAATTGTGAAAACAGACATCATCTTTTATCGGCTGTTTCAAGAATTTCCTGATATCTTCTTTGAACTTATTGGTAATCCTCCAGAATCAGCTAGCCTTTATCAATTTTCATCAGTTGAAATCAAACAAACAGCCTTCAGAATCGATGGTGTGTTTCTGCCTATACAAGGAAGTGAGAACCAGATTTACTTTGTTGAAGTGCAATTTCAAGCTGATGGGGAAATTTATTCACGGCTAATTGCAGAAATATCTTTATACCTCCGTCAAAATCAACCATCAAATGACTGGGGTGCTGTGATTTTATACACAAACAGGAATGTAGATACAGGCAATATCAAACATTACCGTGAGTTTTTCACAAGTGGGCGCGTCAGACGCATTTATTTGAATGAATTAGGTGAAGGTGCATCGCTTCCAATTGGCATTGCAACTGCTAAATTAGTAATTGCAACCGACGATATAGCGATCGCACAAGCAAGAGAGTTGATAGACAGAACTAAGTCCGAGATAAACTCACCACCAAAACAGCAGCAATTATTACAATTTATCGAGACTATTTTGGCTTATAAATTTCCCACAATGAGTAGGGAGGAGATGGAGGAAATGTTTGGATTAAGCGAGTTAAAGCAAACCAGATTTTATCAAGAAGCCTTTCAGGAAGGTGTTGAACAAGGTAAGGTTCAAGGCATCGAACAAGGTAAGGTTCAAGGCATTGAACAAGGTAGGGTTCAAGGCATTGAACAAGGTAAACTCAGAGCAGTACCAGCAATGTTGGCAGCCGGGTTGACTGTAGAACAAGTAGCACAGGCGCTAGATTTGAGTGTCGAACAAGTCAGACAAGCCGCGCAGTAGGATTCTTCTGATCAAGGAGTAGAGGAATTAGTGGACTACAACATAGGAACTATGAGTTTCAAAGATACAAAAATTTATCAAGAAGCATTTGAAGAAGGGCGTTTGGAAGGTTTACGGCAATCAGTACCTCGTCTATTAGATTTAGCGTTAACTATTGAGCAAGTTGCGGAGGGATTAGGTTTAACTATAAACCAAGTTCAAAACGCGAAACTCTATCATGATGGCATCCAAATAGGGGAGCGTAGAGCCAAATTACAATTAATACCCACCTTGTTGAAATTTGGGGTGACAGTGGAACAAGTGGCTGAGGCATTTGATTTCAGTGTCGAAGAAGTTAGACAAGTAACACAAAGCCAGCCTTGAAATAGATGTGGTAAATTTTATCCGTAGCTCAAGCCAAATTTGGTTTGCAGCTTCCAAACTTTCTCGCGACGAATTTATAGTTAATTTTTGTTAATATTAGAGGCGGTGTTAGTACTTCGTCCTCAACCACCCACTCCCTACCTGAGAGAAACTTAATGCTGCGACTAGAACATATAAGTAAAATTTATCCCACAGGCGAAGTTCTCAAAGATATCAACTGGGAAGTTAAACCAGGCGATCGCATTGGCTTAGTCGGTGTCAATGGTGCTGGAAAATCCACCCAACTCAAAATCATCTCTGGGGAAATGGAACCCACCGCCGGCGAAATTATTCGTCCTAATAGCTTACATATAGCCTACCTCAACCAAGAGTTTGAAGTAGACCCCACTCGCACCGTTAGAGAAGAATTTTGGACTGTCTTCAAAGAAGCCAACGAAGTACAGTTATCTCTGGCGCACATCCCACAAGAGATGGAAACGGCTAGCCCAGAGGAACTGGATCGACTGATCGACAAGTTGGATCGCTTGCAGCGCAAATTTGAAGCATTGGATGGCTACAACTTAGATGCACGCATCGGGAAAATCTTACCAGAGATGGGGTTTGGGCTAGAAGATGGCGATCGCCTCGTCAGTGCCTTCAGTGGTGGTTGGCAAATGCGGATGAGTTTAGGAAAAATTCTCCTGCAAAAACCCGACTTGTTACTGCTGGATGAACCGACTAACCACCTAGATTTAGAAACCATTGAGTGGTTGGAAAACTACCTCAGAGGGCTAGTTACGCCGATGGTAATAGTCTCCCATGACCGGGAGTTCCTTGACCGCCTCTGCACCCAAATTGTGGAAACTGAACGTGGTGTTTCCAGTACTTACCTTGGTAACTACTCAGCATATTTGGAACAAAAAGCCGAAAGTCAATCAGCACAACTTAGTGCTTACGAACGCCAGCAAAAAGAATTAGAAAAACAGCAAACTTTTGTTGATAGGTTTCGCGCCAGTGCTACTCGCAGTACTCAGGCAAAAAGCCGGGAAAAGCAACTCGACAAAATCGAGCGCATTGAAGCACCCATTGCAGGCGTCAGAACTCTACACTTCCGTTTTCCACCTGCACCCCGCAGTGGACGCGAGGTAGTAGAAATTAAAGATTTAACTCATCTTTATGGTGATAAAATCCTGTTTCTGGCAGCAAATCTTTTAATTGAAAGAGGCGATCGCATTGCTTTTCTTGGCCCCAATGGTGCTGGGAAATCTACCCTTCTGCGTGTAATTATGGGGATGGAACCACCCACAGAAGGTAGCGTTCAATTAGGGGATCACAACGTTATTCCCGGTTACTTTGAGCAAAACCAAGCTGAAGCCTTGGACTTGAAGAAAACTGTTATGGAAACTATCCATGATGAAGTTCCAGATTGGGATAATCAAGAAGTCCGCACCCTTTTGGGACGCTTCTTATTTACTGGTGATACCGTATTTAAGGCAGTTGGGGCATTAAGTGGAGGAGAAAAAGCTCGTCTGGCGTTGGCAAAAATGCTCTTACGTCCCGCGAACTTACTAATTCTAGATGAGCCGACAAACCACCTAGATATTCCAGCGAAGGAAATGCTGGAAGAAGCGCTTAAAAATTATGACGGTACGGCAATTGTAGTTTCCCACGATCGCTACTTTATTTCTCAAGTAGCTAACAAAATCGTCGAAATTCGTGATGGTGAATTCCGCGTTTACTTAGGAGATTATCATTACTATCTCCAGAAAATTGCCGAAGAAAAAGAACAAGCAAAGTTAGCTGCAATAGAAGCCCAAAAAGCGGCTAAGAAAGCTGCAAAAGCTTCCACAAAAAGGAAATAAAGGATTGGATAACACCTTAGTAGTAGTGCTAAAACGCTACTACTAAGTAATCACTCGTTACTAGCGTTCAAAAAAATTACAGAAAAACTACTAAAAGTTAAAAACTATTTCCAAAAACTGCAAGTCCTTCGTAAAAGAAGTTAATAAGCAAAAATTCACTTGCGGCGTGGATTAGCAGTGGTATCATTCGGGTATTACAAAAAGTAAAGGGCAATTTTACTATGACCAAAGCACCTGTTGCTCCTGTGGTGCTAGTCATTTTAGACGGATGGGGCTACTGCGAAGAAACGCGAGGAAACGCCATTACTGCTGCTAAAACTCCCATCGTGGACAGTTTATGGGCCGCATACCCGCATACCCTCATCCACACATCAGGAAAAGCCGTAGGGTTGCCAGAGGGTCAAATGGGCAACTCGGAAGTTGGTCATTTGAACATTGGTGCTGGGCGAGTGGTACCGCAAGAACTGGTACGCATCTCTGATGCGGTCGAAGACGGTTCTATTGCCTTAAATCCAGCACTCGTCAAAATTTGCCAGGAAGTTCGCTCTCGGAATAGCAAGCTGCATCTAGTAGGCCTTTGTTCTGAGGGAGGGGTACATTCGCATATCACCCATCTATTCGGACTACTTGACTTAGCCAAAGACCAGCGAATTCCAGAAGTTTGTATTCACGCTATCACCGATGGTCGTGACACCGCACCAACTGACGGTGTAAGAGCGATCGCACTGCTACAAGATTATATAGACCGCACAGGAATTGGGCGCATAGTCACTCTCAGCGGTCGCTACTACGCGATGGATCGCGATCGCCGCTGGGATCGGGTAAAACGCGCCTACGACATGATGACCCAAGATAGTGTTGGTAATGGTCTCAAGGCTGTGGAAGTCTTGCAAGCATCTTACGACCAAGGGATAAAAGATGAATTTGTCAACCCAATCCGAATTGCTCCCGGCGCAATCGAACCAGGGGATGGGGTGATATTTTTCAACTTCCGCCCCGATCGCTCCAGACAACTGACTCAAGCTTTAGTCAGTCCCACATTTAACGGTTTTGAAAGACAGCAAATCACACCGCTGTCTTTTGTGACGTTTACGCAGTATGATTCAGAGTTACCCGTGGCTGTAGCCTTTGAGCCTCAGAATCTCAGTAACATTCTGGGAGAAGTCATAGCCAATCACAGTCTGAATCAGTTCCGCACCGCCGAAACAGAAAAATACGCCCACGTCACCTATTTCTTTAATGGGGGTCTGGAGGAACCTTTTGTCGGTGAAGATCGGGAACTGGTAAGCAGCCCGATGGTAGCGACTTACGATCATGCCCCAGCGATGTCAGCAGCAGCAGTTACAGATGTAGCGATCGCTGCGATTCAAAAGGGTACGTATTCCTTAGTTGTAATTAACTATGCCAACCCAGACATGGTAGGGCATACTGGTCAAATCGACGCTACCATTACAGCAATTGAAACAGTCGATCGCTGTTTGGGACGCTTGTTAGAAAGCGTTATCAAAGCCGGTGGTACAACAATTATTACTGCCGACCACGGCAACGCTGAGTATATGCTAGATGAAGGGGGTAATCCCTGGACAGCTCATACTACTAACCCAGTTCCCTTAATCTTGGTGGAAGGAGAGAAAGTCAAAATCCCTGGATATGGTACAAATGTCGAACTGCGAAGCGATGGCAAGCTATGCGACATTGCCCCCACAATTCTAGAGATTTTACAGCTGCCTCAGCCACCAGAAATGACCGGGCGATCGCTGCTGAAAACAGCAGAATACGAACTGCAACGTACTCGCACTCCTGTGCAAGTAGGGCTGTAAAAGATTGCTGAGTTAGGAGTTTACTAAAACTCCTAACTTCTGAATTCTGTTTTTTGAAACTTTTTATAAATGAGATTCCTACCATGACAGTTAGTAATATCGTGCAAGGCATTTGGGCATTTTCCGCCACTGGTTTGATTATCTTAGTTTTGCTGCATAGCCCTAAAGGTGATGGCGTTGGGGCCATTGGCGGACAAGCCCAGCTATTTAGCAG
This sequence comes from Nostoc sp. PCC 9305, assembly GCF_963920915.1. Taxonomy (NCBI): domain Bacteria; kingdom Bacillati; phylum Cyanobacteriota; class Cyanophyceae; order Nostocales; family Nostocaceae; genus Nostoc; species Nostoc sp. PCC 9305. Next base: position 46,124 of record NZ_CAWUDN010000053.1, on the reverse strand, counting down.
CACCAAAAGTGCAGAAAACACCTTAAACCGAATTACTTGGGCATTGACAGTAATTTTTCTTGGTTTAACAGTAGTTTTAAGTGCTGGTTGGCTTCCTAAATAAGGATAAATAAATGGGGAGAAGAACCCAACACCCGATACTTAACACCCTAATAAATTTAATTTCACGACGGTTAATTATAGCTCTTGCCTTATTTTCTGGCACAGGGCTATTAATCATTTTTACTAATATCCAGTCGAGTAATGGGTTTACAATAATACCAGAATATGTATATTCAGATTTAATAACTTCTCTCCCTACTTCCCCAAAACCCCATCCCTTACCGCCCACACTGGCACAGCGGCAAGATAACACTAACAGTGGTGACTACTTTTCCCAAGTCACAACAACCCAAGTTGGTTATTTAGTCTGGTCGCAATTTCCTGTTCGAGTTTACATAGAACCACCAAAAGCCATCAGCGAAAAACAAGCTCAAGCATGGGTTAACGCTGTCTTGCAGGGTGTACAGGAGTGGAGTAATTATTTACCTTTAACAATAGTCGAACAGCCAGAAATTGCTGATATTACGATCGCGCGAAAAGCGCCACCTCTACAAATTTCCCCTGGTAGTAATATACCCCGTGCGCGATCGGCACAAACTACTTACGAGTTATACACTACCAACAAAGTTTTATCCCACCGCTTCACTATCTTGCTAAGTCCCAGCCAAACAGGTGAGTATCTCATTGCAGCTACCCGGCACGAATTCGGTCATGCACTGGGAATTTGGGGCCATAGTCCGCTACAAACTGATGCCCTATATTTTTCTCAAGTTCGTAACCCGTCGCCTATTTCTCCCAGAGATGTAAATACTTTAAAGCGGGTTTATGAACAGCCAACCAGTTTAGGATGGTCTTTAGTAGAAAATTCAAAGATTAATTGACTGATAGATAATACCCTACTGTCTGTCAGTAATCCAAGCCTCTCGCTGTTCCCCCTGAATCGACTGTACAGTTCCAAACCTTTCCTCAATTTTGCGTGGCAGAGTGGATGTCCCAAAGATGTAAACGCAAACTTCTTCTGGTTGATTTGTCAAAACACGAACTCTGGCTTCGTTATCTTGTAAACGCTCTATGAAAATAGATGCACAAATTTCAACATCTTCAGGAATCTCATATACTTCCTTGGAAAAGGTGAATCTCTTCTCCAAACTATTTGCAATTTGGTCAATAACGTTTTGTTCGGGCAACGGATTTGTGAAGCAATAGACGTATGTTCGGCAGCACTTTCCATGTTCTAGCTGCTCTAAGTCAGGGATATTTCTCACCTTTATCTGACTTGCGTGATACTTCATTTTGTTAACTTTAGATAGCCTTATAAAACTGATAAGAGAATTGTTAGTTAGGTCTTTGTATTTTACCCGATCGCACTCATTACCATCTTAAGATTTACAGTGCGATCGCACTTTTTCCCTTTCCTTACGCTCTGCGACTTAGTGGTAGAGGTCGCTGTGCTAAAACTCCTTTATAAAGTTCTTCCAGCAGACTAATATTTTTACTAAGGGTATAGCGGTCTAATACACGCTGTCTAGCTTTTTGCCCTAGTAGAGTTGTTAACTCTGGATGGTCTTGCAACACTGGCAAGAGCGTTCTTAATTGCGAGCGCGCTGTTTTGGTACTAATAACTACACCTGCACCCTTTTCCAATACTTCTCCATCTGCACCCACATCTGTTGCTAAACAAGCCAACCCACACGACATTCCTTCTAACAGAGATAAGGACAAACCCTCTACCAATGAAGGCAAAACAAATACATCTGCGCCCCGCAAAATTTCGATGCGTCGGTCTTCATCAGCGACAAATCCCAACCAGATAATGCCGTATTCTGAACCAAAAAACGGCTCTAAGGAAGACTTTAAAGGGCCGTCGCCAACAATTAGTAACTTACTACCAGGTGCCATTGCCGACTGCTTCCAAGCCCGGAGGAGAGCTTCAACATTTTTCTCTGGCGCTATGCGACCCTGATAGACAAACAAGCGTTCGGCTTTTAATTCTGCTTTTATTTTAGAAAATCCTGGAGAATACTTGGCGGTATCAACACCGTTGGGAATTACGGCAATATTTTCTTCTCTTACGCCCATCCCTGCCAATAATTCTCGCTGAATTTGGGAAAATACAATCACGCGATCGTAGTTAACTAAAAAAGGCGCGTAGAGTTGATAAGCCAAAAGTTGTGTTCCCGATACCAGCTTTGCTCCCTTGCCAGCAAATGGTGTGTGAAAAGTGGCAACTAAGGGCAACCTCAGTTCCTCACAGATTTCTGGTAGAAAAAAGTCTAGAGGAGATAACGTCAAGGAAGCATGGACTACATCTGGTTTGATTTCCCGCAGTGAATCAGTTAAAACTTTGGTGGCTTTAAAAGTGGGAATCGTGTAAACCTGGGACTTGTAAATGAAAGGTAGGGAAACCTCTCGAAGATTTGGCCAATTATCAGGTTCAGACTCTTCCTGGGCGAAGTGAAGAAAGCTAACTTGATGTCCCCTATCTAGCAAGGCATTTGTAATTTCTCGACTGTAGGTAACATTGCCGCAAAAGGGTGATTTTTTTCCAATCCAGGCTATACGCATTCTTTATTTAGCTGTAAGAAAAGCGGGTTTAATGTATTACTTGTGTGTCCTTTGTGATTTTTCTTTTATCTAGCTATACTTGCTGGTTTTTTTATTTATTAAAAATTCCCAAAACTTTCTACTAGTTTAAAAAGCTTATTGTCAGCTGATTAAACCAGTGGATTGATGGCTTTATTTATTTTAGTTATAAGTTGTTAATTTCTGATATTTCAACAACTTATTCTGACTAATGTCAGATTCATATCCGGCAAGTATGTGATAAATTTTCACTGACCACAGTTTACCATGAACGCAAAAAGTTTAAGTAAATATTAATTACCTCAAGGTAATGAATAATAACTCCTGTTAGCTGATAACTACTTGTGCGAGTTATACCAGGTTAATATACCTCCTGAAAAGACGATCGCAGCTAATCCCAAAAAAACTACCTGTAATCCCAGAAAGGTTTCTGCGACACCAGCTAATGCTAAAGGTAAAGAGAGGGCAATATTAATTACATTGTTCTGCAAGCCAAAAACTTTACCACGCATTTCTGGAGGTGTTTCTGTTTGGATTGCAGTTTGCATGGGAATTCCCACTAGTGCCCCAAAGATGCCCACTAGCGCCACCAGTAACAAGACGAGCCACAGTTGAGTTGTAAATACTGACAGACCAATCAGGGATGCTGCCATACCCATACAACCACACAGACTTAGCTGAGTATAGGAGAAACGTTGACCAAATTGACCGAGAATTGTTGCTCCACCAGCGATACCAACACCACCAGCTGCTAGTAAAAAGCCGAATTGGGAGGCTTTCATGTTGGGAATTATTTCTGCCATCCGAACGGCTAGAACAGTTAATGCTGCAAAGACAGAAAACAAGATAATCAGTTGAAGCAAAGCATTACGGACGCGATGATTTGCTTTGAGGTAGGCAAAACCGTCCCGCAAATCAGAGAATACATGAGGGAATTCTGTATCGGGGTGGTGGTGTTTTTCCTTAGTTGCCAGAAGGAACAAAATTAGTCCAGCGATCGCATAACTGCCACCTACTAAAAGTTCTTTGCCCAAACTACCACTACCACCAATTTGCAGCCAAAGTCCATCTGCGATCGCTAGCAACGGTTCTCCAACGGCAAACCCAACAATCACCGATGCCATCATCGTTGTTGTGTAAAGCGAATTAGCCGAGAGTAAATGCTGTTCTTCTACGATTAAGGGAATTACCGCCTGTTCTGCCGGAGCAAAAAACTGCGTCAAAGTCGAAACTAAAAAAGTCACACCCAAGATAATTACAAAACCCACTGGCAGCACTCCTATGGGTTTCCAGTCATGAGTCAACCACACCAGGAAGGGAATTGACAAAACTAGGATGCCGCGCCAAATATTCGTTGCCACCAGCACAGCCTTTTTCGACCAGCGATCGACAAACACACCAGCAACGGAACCAAACAATACGGCTGGAATAGTAAAAGCCATCATCAAGACTGATACCCAACCACTAATACTCTGATTGCTCCCTTGAAACTGAGTATTAATCAAGGCAATCATCAAGACCAAATAAACTTTATCTGCTAGTTGAGAGAAAACTTGACCACCCCAAAGAGCCAAGAAATTAGGATTTTTTAATACAGGTAAAAATCCTAGTTGTTTTACATTCCCTGTAATAGCTTCTCCACCTGAACCCGATCCATCTAATTTCGGGAATTCTTTCTCTGGGATAGTAGTTACTGACAAATTCTGCCCATTACGAAGGCCATTGCGATCTACCTCAGCAGTGGTTAATTTGTCCTCTGATTGTGTTTCTGATTGGCTTGGAAGATCAGTTTTTGGGATATCCCCTGTCCAACTTTGATCGTTTTGAGAAACATCTTTTGGGGACATTTCTTGGCCATTTATTTGACTAGGTGTACACTTGAGAACAGCACTCAAGTGATTCCTGACTGTAGGATCTGATACCCTATTCTGTTTTTTGGCGAGGCTTGGTGACAAAGGCAGGATTTTCTTATCCAAATCAGACGGTTGCATCATGGTTGGCAGCAAAATAAGAGTCGATCAAGGTAGCAGAGCGAATAGGGCGACCTAATTGATACTGAGCATACTGGCGCAAAGTCTGCTCAACAGATAACCAGTTATGATCTCTAGCACCATCAATTTGCATTATCTCTGGTTGTGACAGATGTTGAAGCAAAGCTAGTTCCATAGCACCCAAACGACTAGAAATCACAGGTATTTCTTGCCGATGCACAACAATTGTTTGGGCATTGGGGAGCCAGTGCGTTGCGGAAGTTCCCGACGCTCGAGTACTCGCTAACGCTGCGCTATCCGTTGAAGCAACTGGCGTCATTGTGGATGGGGCATTAGGCATAGGGAATTGGTTATTAATCTTCCCCCGCTCCTCTGCTCCTCTGCTCCTCTGCCCCTCTGCCCTCATCTCCCTCTCCTGTTTTCGTAAACGTTCCCTAGCTTCTAAGCAAACCGTTCCACCCGCAGGGATGCTAAATCCTACCTGCCAGTTGGGGTCTGTGAAGTCTGGCTTAAGGGAACGTTGAGATAGACAACATATTTGCACTTGCGGCGTCAGCCCTGCTAAGGCTAAAAGGTGAAATACACCATGAGCCAGATGAGCCAAAACACCAGATAGATTTGCACTAGACACCGCCTCTAAGCGATGGAGATGTTCATTGAACAAATCATAAAGTTCTTCTTGGGGTTGTTCGCTCAAAGCTTCACACAGAACTATTTCTGCTAAATATTGACTGGCAGCCAGTTTTCCCAAATCTTTAGCTAAACCAGGATAAGTTTTTAACGTCTGTGCTTGAGTAATTTTATCAAGCGATCGCCCTTTGGCAATCAATAGTTCATTCACAACGAACATTCCACTCCTACCGCCCAGGCTGGAGTTGTGCTTACGTGACCCTGGAGCCACGGCTCGAATCAAACCGAATTCTCGTGTCAAAATCGTCACTATTTTATCCGATTCTCCTAGCGCCTGGGTTTTAAGATTAATACCAGTTGCTTTGTAGGTTCTACTCATTAGTCATTAGTAGTTATTAGCCATTAGTCATTAGTCATTGGTCATTAGCTTAGGACAAATGACATAGACGCCCTTTGGCGGCTTCCCGTAGGGTAGGACAAATGACTATTCACCCTTTCCCAGGTTATCGCGCTGACGGATCAAATCCATACCGCGAGATGTGCCTAATCTAGTAGCACCCGCTACGATTAAGTCTAGGGCTTGATTGATAGTGTGGATACCACCTGAAGCCTTAATTCCCACCCTTTCTTTTGCCAATTCTTGCAAAAGTCGTACATCTGCCACAGTTGCACCACCATTCCAACCTGTACTAGTTTTTAAGAATGCTGCTCCTGCCTCCATAGCTATTTCAGCAGCTATTTTTTTCTCTGCATCTGTCAACAGGTTAGTTTCCAAAATTACCTTGACCGTTTGCCCAGTCTCTTCGCAAATTTCGGCAATCTCCCGGTGGACTTCTTCAGTTTTGCCAGCTTTCAACCAGCCCAAGTTCATGACTACATCCAACTCAGTGGCCCCACTATCCGCCGCTTCTTGAGCTTCATACAGTTTCACGGCTGAAGTCGTTGCACCAGAAGGAAAGCCTATCACCGTACAAACTTTCGGGTTTTTACCGTGGAGGAGTTCTACTGCTTGCTTAACATTAGCGGGGAACAGACAAACCGCCGCAAAGTTGAATCTATATGCTTCTTCACACCATTGCTCAACCTGCTCTGGAGTAGCCGTTGGCATTAACAGGGAGTGATCGATGAATGGCGCAATATCAATGTCTGGATAGTCTGCTGCCATCGTGTCTTCTGCCAGTGATTGATTATTAAACTTTATAAAAAATTAAAACATTTCTTATATATATATTAAACCACATTTATTACGAGTTTATCCTGAAAACAAGCTGCTGAATTGTCTTTAATATGGGCTTTACAGATATCCCGGAATTACTGCAAGTATTTAAGTTAACGCTAAGTAGTAGTAATACTAGGAATATCAATAGTGTTTTTTACACTATTTCCTAAGAAGTTAATAATAGTTTGAGCCAATGCTTGCGATGCCAAATATGGGACACCATTACCAATAGTTTTAAACATATTAGTGAGTGACATACTTTCTGGGAGTACAAAATTTGCAGGCAAAGATTGGATAGCTAAAGCTTCTGCTACAGAAATCCGCCGGATTTTGTAAGGATGTAAATGTACTTCATTATTTCCATAGCAAGCTGTCGGAGAGTAACGCCATCTATGCAGACGTTTGAAGGATTTTTTAGAATCATCTCCTTCATCAATAGAAGCAAATCTTGTGATACCTGCCCTTGGTTGAAAACAGTTTTCAGCATTGGGATGTTTCAGAACGTTATTTTTTCTAAACCAGTATTCAACTGTTAATTCTTCAGGTATATTGTCAGGACAAGGTATTAGAGAATTTTCTTGGAATGGTTCACATTTGCGCCAAGGGTAAGAAAAGACTTTTTCGTGAGGATATAAAATATAATTATTCCAAGGAAAATATACCTCATGTAGTAACTTTTTATTACCAACTTTGATCCCTATGTTCTGAAGAAAATTCTTTTTGAAACCAATTAAAATAATTCTTTCTCTATCCTGTGGTACGCCATATTCGATAGCATTAATTAATCGCTCTGTTAATATATAGCCTGCTTCGTGTAATTGTTGCTTGAGCGATTCAAAAAACAAACGGTGTTTTGTTGTCTTCCATAAACCCTTAACGTTCTCAAATAAAAAGAAATCTGGAAGATTGCGGCAAATTAATTCAATATATGAAGCGGAAAGTTTACCATTTTCTCCCAAACCTCCTCTATTTTTTCCACCAATAGAAAAATCAGGACAGGGAGGCCCACCGATAAAACCAATTATATTATGAGATTTGCGGCAGTCTTTGACTAATTCTTGAAGGTGTTGTTCTTCTTTTCCGCTAATAAGTTTTGTTACATCTGCTGCTTCACCATGATGATATCCATATTCAGGCGATCGCATTTTTAGAACTTCTCGTGAATGGCGATAGGCAGCGATGAATGGGGCGAAGATTTCATTGACATAAACAATATTAAAACCGCTGGTTTCAAAACCTAAATCTAGGAAACCTGAGCCAGCAAAAAAAGAGAAAATACAAGGGCGATCGCTCATTGAATTACACTAGTACGATCAAAAAATCTTATTAATATTCATATTCTAGGAAAATGGGTTATGTGCGTAACTTATAGAGAGAGTTAATACTAACTATTCCAATTTGGTTTGAAGAGTTGGTAAAACCTAATATACTTAGGGCTTCTACGTAAGTACCAATCAAAAAATAACAATTGAAAAACTGCTTAAATAGTAAAAAAAATTTATAGTTTCCCTAAGTATTACATCTCAAAGTTTACTCAATCTTTAAGGAAAATACCTGACAGAAAAACAGTCTGGAGTCACAATTAAATATAGGGTTTTCCAAGCCCACATGATATTTCAGACAAATATTTGTCACTAAATAAAAAACCGGGGTACTTCGGACTAAATTTTTATGCGGATTTTAATTTACTCCTACAACTACTATCCAGAACCGATTGGTATTGCCCCACTAATGACTGAATTAGCAGAGGGACTAGTGAAACGTGGGCATGAAGTGCGTGTAGTCACCGCTATGCCCAATTACCCTGAGCGGCAAATTTACCAGGAATATCGGGGTAAATGGTATGTCAACGAATACAAAAATGGCGTTCAAATTCAACGCAGTTTCGTTTGGATTCGTCCACAACCCAACCTATTAGATAGGGTGTTATTAGATGCTAGTTTCGTCGTCACTAGCTTTGTACCCGCCCTTATCGGTTGGCGCCCAGATGTGATTCTCTCAACATCACCATCCTTGCCAAGCTGTGTACCAGTTGCTCTTTTAGGATGGTTACGTGCTTGTCCTGTGATTTTAAATCTACAAGATATCTTACCAGAAGCAGCCGTCCATGTCGGTCTATTGAAAAATAAATTACTTATCCGGTTGTTTACATTATTGGAAAAATTTGCCTATAACAGTGCCAGTAAAATTAGTGTCATCGCCGATGGGTTTGTGGACAATTTGCGAGCTAAGGGCGTAGAAGCTGAGAAAATTGTGCAAATTCCCAACTGGGTTGATGTAAATTTTATCCGCCCTTTGCCTAAAGAGGATAACCCTTTCCGCGCAGCACATAATCTGAATGGCAAATTTGTAGTACTTTATTCTGGTAACATCGCTTTAACTCAAGGTTTAGAAAGCGTTGTCAAAGCTGCTTCTGTATTGCGTCATATCCCAGATATTGTCTTTGTCATCGTTGGAGAGGCCAAAGGTTTACAGCGATTGCAACAGGAATGTCTAGACTGCGGCGCAGATAATGTGTTATTACTGCCATTTCAACCCCGCAAAGATTTACCACAAATGTTGGCAGCTGCGGATGTTGGTTTAGTGGTGCAAAAGAAAAATGTTGTATCCTTCAATATGCCGTCAAAAATTCAAGTGCTACTTGCTAGTGGAGGGGCTTTAGTTGCCTCTGTCCCCGACAATGGTACGGCAGCAAGAGCCATTAGGCAAAGTGGCGGCGGAGTTATCGTTCCTCCAGAAGATCCCCAAGCTTTAGCGATGGCAATTTTAGATTTGTACCAAAACCCCGAAAAAGTCAAAACTCTGGGTTACAAAAGTCGCCAATATGCCGTTGAGCAATATGCTTTTGATCAAGCCTTAAATCAATATGAGTCTTTGTGTTACTCATTGACAGCAGAACGTAGAGCAATTCAGTCTACAGGCATAGTTACAAAACAAGAAGTTTAATCTTTACTGCAAAGTTATGTTACATCTGTAGAAATTACAATTATGCCCTCATGTCTAAGTATTATGAGATATTGAGGGTAGCTAATTTAACTATTAAAAATATAGCGATAGACAAGTAGGTTGTCAGGTGGATTGTTGAACTAAAAATCTCACGGCTTCACTTCATTCAACCCGTGGGTTACTCCTAACAAGGTATGTATTAATACTTAAATTCGTGCGTATATAATAAAGCGCACTTTTGCTAGACCAGTTATTAGTATGCTGTGTCGTATCATAATTTTTGGTAGACAAGTATCAAGCGTAGATGTGTAGTTACCTGCAAATTACTAGCTTTACATTACATATTATGATGTTTGATGAATCTGCAATTGTTTTCGCTGTCAATTACTGCTGTAAAGCTATTGGTTGATTTATCGCTGCACAATAACCATTAGCAATCAACTATTGCGGATATCGAAATCTAAACAGCTAATTATCAAACTAATCCCATAGACACCTGTTTTTTTGTTAGTATTCAAAAAAACCTATTGACACATTTGTCAGATCAATTGTTCGTTGTTTGTAAATAAATGTCAACAATTGTTTCAAAAGGAAGAAAGCACCTGAGGTTTAATGACTGATTATTTCCAAGGAAATTTCCCATTGCAATCTGTCCCACTGACGAAAAGTGCGGTAATAAGTCACGGCCAAACCGAAGAGGCGAGTGAAAAATTAGCTGCAACGATCGCTGTTGCGGCATCAGACCGCAAAGCAGGTGAGATTTTATTGCTCAAAGTAGCAGAGGTATCTTACCTGGCTGATTACTTTGTGATGATGACTGGCTATTCTAGGGTACAGGTCAGGGCGATCGCTCAAGCAATTGAAGGAAAAGTCGAAACTGAGTTGCAACGCCGTCCCTTAAGGACAGAAGGAAAAGTTGAGGGGAGTTGGGTACTACAAGACTACGGTGATGTGATCGTTCATATCATGATGCCTAAGGAACGGGAGTTTTATAATTTAGAAGCGTTCTGGATTCATGCAGAACGTATTTCCCTTCCAGAATCTGATGAAGGTGAGGGTAAGCCAACATGATTAGGTCTTCGGTTTCTAATTGCCCAGTTCCTACAGACCAACAACCACTCAATGAATACGAGGAGTTAAAAACTTCCTGGCTGTTTCGTGATACCACTTTACATTGGCGCGAGTATATCACGAAACTTGTTTGGATTTGGGGTTTATCTTGGCTCTTCGCAGGGCCGATAGCTGCGGCAAGTTTTCCCCCTCACAAGTATATTGCACATTTTATTCTTTGTGGTGCAGCCGGAGCAAGTGTCGGGTTAGTGCTGATACTGGTAAGGTTATACTTAGGATGGTTCTACGTGTGCGATCGCCTTTGTAGTCCCACAGTATTTTATGAAGAGTCCGGCTGGTACGACGGTCAAACTTGGACTAAACCAGAGGAAGTTCTCAACCGCGATCGCTTAATTGTCGCCTACGAAATTAAACCCATTCTGCGGCGGTTACAATTTACCTTTGCTGGCTTGGCGGGAATGTACGTTACTGGTACTATAGTTTGGCATTTGTTTTAAAGAGTTATTGGTCATTAGTCATTAGCTAAGGACTAATGACTAATGACCAATGACTAATTAATTAAAAAAGGTGATAAATATAAACCCATGACAATGGGAAAACGAACTCAAGCCACAGCACTGGAAGTCCGGTTGCTGCGGGAAGGTATTATTGAATCCAGGCATATAGTCCAAGCTGTTGTCTGCGACGAACGAGGACGGGTTCTAACCGTTGCCGGAAATTCTGAAACTGCTGCATTTATCCGTTCAGCCCTCAAACCATTTCAGGCACTCGCTGTCACCACCACAGGTACACTGGAACGCTATCAACTCAGCGATCGCGATTTAGCAATTATCACAAGTTCCCATAAAGGAAGAATAGATCAAGTCCGACAGGTATTTAACATCCTTTGGCGGGCGGATCTCGACCCGACTATACTCCAGTGTCCAATTCCTGAAGGCAAACGGAGTCCTCTGGAATACAATTGCTCTGGAAAACATGCGGGAATGTTAGCTGTTTGTCAGCAACGCCATTGGCCCTTGAATAACTACTTGGATCGCAAGCATCCAATACAGCAGTTAATTTTGGGCAAAGTCGCAGAGTTGCTGCGAATGCCAGCAGCAGAATTTATCAGCGCTCATGATGACTGTGGCGCACCAACTTATCTGATGCAACTCGGTCACATGGCATCTTTATATGCACTGTTAGCCTCTAGTACCAACTTGGATATGGAGCGGATTGTCCGTGCTATGACTCATCACCCCGCAATGGTCGCAGGAGATGGAGAATTTGATACGGAACTAATGCGCTTAACTCCAGGAGAACTAGTCAGCAAAACTGGTGCCGAAGGAGTGCAGTGCATTGGTAGACTCGGTGAAGGCTTGGGATTGGCAATCAAAGTCATGGATGGGGCAAAACGAGCAAAATACGCCGTGGCTATTCACTTACTCCAGCAAATGGGTTGGATTAGTCCCAGCGCCGCCGAAAGCCTCTCAGAAAAGTTTGTCACCTTGGGAAAATACAAGCGTTTAGAAGTAATTGGAGAATTATCGTTTTTGTAGTTGCCAAACTCTTGACTATAGGTTATTATAAATAAGTCGAGAGCAACGCGGGATAGAGCAGCCTGGTAGCTCGTCGGGCTCATAACCCGAAGGTCAGTGGTTCAAATCCACTTCCCGCCACCACATAGAATATAAAACAAAACCCTACAATCAGTAAAGATTGCAGGGTTTTGTTTTATTTTGATCTATTCTGGAAGAAATAGCCATCCAAAAAGCGCGGAGAATCATGGTTGTGAAGTTGCAGCGACCAATTTTAGTGGGAGGATTGGGACTTTCCTTTTCCCTGTGGATGTTGGACAGTTGGCACGATTCTATAGTGCAGGTGGGTGAGTTCGGTTTGTTGAGTGCCTTAGCTGTAGGCGGTGGTTTGTGGTTATTCCAGCAAAATCGCCCCAAAGACAGTTTAAAGCAGCTAGATGGGATGGTGGTTGATCGAGCGACTGTGGAAAGTGCGATCGCTAAAACTGAAACTGTAATTAACCAACTAGCACAAGAAGCAGAAAACCATCCAGCCTTAGAGACACTCAGAGAACAAATTGCCCAATTGTTACTGGAATTAGACAGACAAAAAATTAAAGTAGCTGTGACTGGCGGGAAATCCGTGGGTAAAAGCACTTTAATTCAAGTGCTGGAGCAAAATCTAGAGACACAAAATTTCGTGTCTTTACAAGAAACAGCACCTTTATTTAGAGAAGTGGGTGAAAATTCAGATGCGGCTATTTTGGCAGAAGTAGCAAAATCTGATTTTGTTCTATTTCTGACAAACGGTGATTTAACAGACTCAGAATTTCAAACCTTACAGCAGCTAAAGGCAGCAAATCAGCCTAATATGCTGGTTTTCAACAAACAAGACCAGTATTTAACCGATGAAAGCGCCAATATTTTGCTGTCATTGAAACAGCGGATGCAGGGAAATGTAGTTGCAACTGCGGCCTCTCCCGTTGCCATCAAAGTCCGAAAGCATGAGGCTGATGGTTCTGTGCAAGAGTGGATGGAGCAACCAGCAGCTGATATCCAACAGTTAACTCAGCAGTTGGATGAAGTTTTAGCACAGCAAAGACAACGGCTAGTTTGGGTGACAACCATGAGAAAAGCCGGATTGTTGAAAGCTGAGGCGAAAAACTGCTTGAATGGAACTAGATGCGATCGCGCCACCCCAATTATTGAACAATATCAGTGGATAGCTGCTGCCGCTGCCTTTGCTAACCCTGTACCAGCCTTTGATATCCTGGCAACTGCGGCAATTAATGCTCAAATGGTAATGGATTTGGGTAATATCTATCAGCAAAAATTTTCTCTAGAACAGGCACAAACCGTAGCTGGAACAATGGGAAGTTTGATGCTGAAATTGGGTTTAGTTGAACTATCTACAAAGGCTATTAGTACTGTTTTGAAAAGTAATGCCGTTACCTTTGTTGCTGGTGGCGTAGTGCAGGGAGTAAGTGCAGCTTATCTGACTAGAGTGGCAGGGTTGAGTTTAGTTGAGTATTTCCAACAGCAGGAAATAGCCATAGATTCTGGAACTGGTTTGAATTTGGAGAATTTGCGGCAAACGTTGCAAAAAGTATTTCAGCAAAATCAGCAGATTGGTTTTTTGCAGGGGTTTGTTAAGCAAGGTATGAAGCGTTTGTTGCCAGAGGTACAGCAGGTCGAAGTAGTTAGTGTTCAAAAGGCGATGGGATAATCTCATACACAGGATCGCCAAATTTTGGATTTTGGATGGAACGATTCAAAATCCAAAATTAGTTTCAAACCCTGATTTTAAGAGGGGATAAAAATACATAAATATCTCTGTTTTAATCAAAAGGATTCATCCGTGGGATCGATCTAAAATCTCAAATCTAAACTTGGCTGACACTTGCGTGCTGCTGTAAGTAAACCTAAAATTTACCCAAGCCTAAAATAGGCTTGGGTGTATTTAAGAATATCGTGAGAGTTGCGAGTTCTCAAAAAATTGTGAATAAGGATAATTAGCTAAACAGCACCACTGTTTCTATTAAACAGAATAGCTATAGTTTTGAAAATTAGCTTTAAATCGTACACTAAACTCCAATTTTTTTGATACTGCAAATCCAGACGAATTACATCTTCAAAACTACGGACTGTAGAACGTCCATTAACTTGCCATTCGCCAGTCATGCCTGGTTTTACATCTAAACGTTGCCACTCTGGTACTTCATAGCGTTCGACTTCATCGGGTGTAGGTGGTCGAGTGCCTACTAAACTCATCTCTCCTTTAAGGACGTTCCAAAATTGGGGTAATTCATCAAGACTAGTTCGCCGTAAAAAGCGCCCTACCTTAGTAATTCTAGGGTCATTTTCATTTTTGAAAAAAGCACCTTGCACTTGGTTTTTAACTTGGGATTTCTTTGCTTCTGCATCCACACACATAGAGCGGAATTTCCAAATTTTAAACCGCTTACCCATCCAACCACAACGAATTTGACTAAAGAAAATGGGCCCGGGATCGTTAATTTGAATAGCGATCGCAATCGGAATAAACAAAATTCCTGTAATTAATAAACCAATTACTGACCCGATAATATCTAAGAACCGTTTCATCCAAGATGCCATAGATGGGTGAGTAGTAGGTAACTGCTCTACTTTACGAGAAGTTGTCTTCCGATTATCTACTACGTCATCTTGTTCTATTAACGACCCATCCCCCACAAGTTCTAGAGGAAAAACCTGATCCAACCCTGTGAGTTTTAGAACTGCCATGACTTGAGGTGTTACATTCCGCAGTGTTAATGTAATATCCTTGGACTGAGCATATTTAAAATTACTTACCAGGGCACCTAAACCACTACTATCGATAAAAGTAGTTTGGTGAAAGTCAATGATGATTTGCTTGGGATGTGAATTGGGCCCAATTAAGCCTTGGCAGGTTTGCTTAAAGCCTAAAGCCTCCAGCACGCTCAACCGCGTCGGCACCTGCACTATAGCAATGTCGTTTAGGGAATTAACTGGAAAATCGACCTCTGTCGGTTGGCTAGTCATGAAGCTCTGCACTTTCGTTGCCATGTATAATGTAATATGCCAAACATTAGTTTGTCCTACAAAATTACTTAACCTAATATCGGAAATTAGTGGTAATCAGGACTAACTGCTATTTACCGAGGCTGAGATTGGAGATCGCTAGCGACGATTCACAATAGAACAAGAAGCCAAAAAACACCCTTGCTGTTGTGCCGACGCAGCGCGATCGCGTTGCTCTCATCAAATGATTTCTAAAAATACGGTTACACCTACCGCACGCCTGATTGAGGTCTTTTCTGCCATTCAAGGGGAAGGACTGAATGTAGGGACACGTCAGATATTTATTCGTTTTGCTTTGTGTGATTTGCGCTGTCAATTTTGTGATAGCGCCCACACTTGGAGTGCACCTACAACTTGTCGGATAGAGCGATCGCCTGGATTGCGCGACTTTGAAATCCACTCTAACCCTGTCCCATTACCCATATTAATCGAATGGGTGGAACAGCAAAATCTACCTTGTCTACACGATAGCATTAGCTTAACTGGCGGCGAACCACTTCTTCATGCCTCATTTCTAACGCAGTTTCTACCCCAAGTGCGAGCCATAACTGGTCTACCTATATACTTAGAAACCGGCGGACATCGCCCAGAACAACTAGCAATGATTATCCCATACTTAGACTCTGTAGGTATGGATTTCAAATTGCCCAGTGTTAGCGGCGAAAGTCATTGGCAAGAACATAGTAAATTTCTCCAGTTATGTTATGACTCATATTTAAATGTTTTTGTCAAGATAATTGTGTCTCAAAACACAGATCCCGCCGAGTTGGAACGTTCAGCTTCGTTGGTGGCAGAGGTTAGTCCAGATATCCCAGTATTTTTACAACCTGTTACGCCTTTGGCTGTATCAGAACAATTTTCTCCAGTACCTGTACTTGCACCTTCCAGCGATCGAGTTTTGATGTGGCAAGCTTTGATGAAGGGCTTTGTCAAGCACGTGCGCGTGATCCCCCAAACGCATAAAATGCTGAACCAGTTGTAAAATTTGAGTTTGATAAAGATGTAGTCAAGAAAAAAGTAAGATTTTATGAAATGGTAATTGGGCTGTTGTCGCTAATTAGGGAGGCAGCAGCCTCCTTAGTAGGAAGTCTAATTAGCTAAATCAAAAGACCACTAAGAGGTTTTATTACGTAAAATCTTCCTTCTCCAACTCAGACAGAAACTTGAACTAAAGTTCAAGGCAGGGAAAGGTTCGTTAAAGCCACGTTGATTTGTTTTCGGGGGGTGAGTAAATACCCACCCAACCTAATTTATGGTTGCTATAGTGCGCCCTCATCTGGAGCTTTGGATTTAGCTTTTGCCTTATTGGCACTGCGTTTGAGGGCAGAGAGTCTTGCTTCGTATCTCGACCGTTGGCGCTTACTAGGAGTATTATCAATCAGGGTTTTCAAGGCGCTACCGAGACTCTTGTAGGCATTGGGGAGGCTATAACCAAAACGAGTTGCTAAAGCGATCGCTTTCTCATCAGCATTGAGCAATTCTCTTAGTTGCTTTTCCCCATTATTCTTTTGGTACAGTCGCCAGCCTGACACGCCACAAAGCGACAAAGCTAACACCAGCAGCAATCCATCTTGTACCCACAATTCCCCTACAGCACCACCTAAACCAATGGCTAGAGCTGCCATTTCCCAACCATCTTTAGGAATTGTGTCATTTTGAACGCGAGCAACCTCATGCCAGAACAGCAGATTACGCTGATCCATTGCGAGGGCATCCCATTTCACCAAATCAATTTGAATTTCTACCTGGTCTTTACCAATTTCTTCGCAGCGAACCAGGGGTGGATTGACCTCAGTTGTGCCTTCAACCGTGACCCAGCTTTGCAGTTCTGGTGGTAGTAAAGCTTTCAACCGCCGGAGTTCGCTCATTTCCGCTTTGGCAGAGGAGGTTGCATAGGATGTCATAATATCCAGCCCCAGAAAATTTCAGTATATAGTGAGGGTATCACTTTGGAGTATAGCTATTTAAGTAACGATCCGTCTCACTCACTAGGAAAACTTCCTCGCTTTTTTCGCGCTTCCATTGCTTTTTCTAGTAAATCTAACAATCCTGGGGCTTCTTCTTGGATACTGAGTAATAGTCTTTCCCCAAGTTCTATATTCCCCGGATCGAGACCTGTTGCCATCACTTCTTTCAGGCGAGGTATTGCTATGCCATCGACAATCTGAATTAATCCACTCAGACAACGGTGAAATTGTTTTTCTGTGAGAATCGAGTCTTCTAAAGGAAACTCAATAATGGCACGAATTTCACCATCGGATGGGTCATACTCCCATTGCAACATTTTGGTTTCCCAGGAAATGGCAAGCATTGTTTGGAGGATAGCTGCCTTGTGAGGATGCTCTTGGATTCCTCCCAGAACTTGAGGGGCAAATACCCGAAAAAATTTTCCTTCTTCATCCAGTTGGACAACTATTAGGAAATCTTCTAGATTATCAGCCTCCACACCTGTTATAATTCGGTCTTCTTCATCATCAAAACGGTAGTCCCAACCAAGGTTGTCTAAATAGTTGGCAATCTGTTTGAGGTTAGCTCCCATAAAAGCCTCATAAGGAACGTGGAGCAGTTGTTACCAGACCTAGTTTAACCTGCTAGGGGTAGTTGTTTGGGTTGGTGTGGATACTTCTAATCCCATAGAAGTATGCAATTAGGGTATTGGGCATGAGTTATGGGGCATAGGGCATTGAAGATAAGAAAAATAGCTGATGTTCGGCGCTATGAATGATACTTTCTGAATCACTATTGCTCATTATTAAAGAAGCGATAATTACTATTTTTCAAATCTTAGCCAGTGAAATATATAGCACTAACTCGCTTGAATTTTAATATTATTTTATAATATAAATGAATCTCTTGCTAGGACAACTATAGTAGCAGAATTTTTAATCAAACTTGAAAACTGAAGCGAAGTTTAAATAATTTATACATAGCATCTGAGGCTTTTATAAATATACGTAAAAACTTCAATAGCTGCTTTTAAAAACGAATAAATATAGCATAGAGACTGATACATTTTTATATTACAAGCAACAAATTGTTTTTACGGGATGATTATAGCGATCAATATATTTTTGATTGTCGAGGGTCAATGAAATGTATGCGTAAATCAGTATTAATTCTAGCGATCGCACCTCTAGTTTGTTATAAATTTTCTAAAACCTCTGCGCTACTTTGCGCCTCTCTGCGTTTATATATTTATAGATAATTGAAACTTATAAAATATCAAAAAGATGGAACTGCGACATCTGCGCTACTTTATTGCTGTCGCTGAAGAACTGCACTTCAGTAGAGCCGCGGAGCGACTGCACATCGCTCAACCACCCTTAAGCCAGCAAATTCAGCAATTAGAGGCGCAATTGGGAGTAGAACTGTTTCATCGCAAAACCAAACGACAGGTACAACTAACAGAAGCAGGACAAGTTTTTTTGCAAGAGGCTTATCAACTTTTAGCTCAACTCCAAAAAGCAATTGAGCTAACTCAAAAAACGGGAAGAGGTGAAAAGGGACAATTACGAATTGGGTTTACCAGTTTGGTAACTTACGATTTGCTTCCTGTGATTTTGCGGCGGTTTAGAGAACAGTTTTCAGAAGTAGAGTTGGTATTGCAAGAATTAACCACAAATCAGCAAGAGCAAGCGCTACAGAATCGGCACATCCATGTAGGTTTTGCCCATCCGCCCTTAGAAGACAACACACTCAATCAAGAGTGCATTCAGCAAGAAGCGTTAATTGTGGCTATGTTGGAAACTCATTCTTTAGCCGAACAAGAAAAGATTTCAGTGCGATCGCTAGTAAACGAAAACTTTATCATGTTCCCTCGCCATTTGGGGCCCGGACTTTACGACCAAATCGTAAGTCTTTGTCAGCAAGGAGACTTCAGCCCAAAAGTGACTCAAGAAGCGATTCAGATGCAGACGATTATCGGATTGGTTTCAGCAGGAATGGGGATTGCGATCGCACCATCTTCATTGCAAAATCTTCAGAGAACTGGTGTAGTTTATCGTACTCTAGAGGAGAAAACACCATTAGTAGAAACGGCTATAGTGTGGCGGGAAGAAGATATGACACCTGTACTAAGGGAATTTCTACAAGTTGTCAGGAGCCTCTATTGATAAATGACAACCCTCTTCTGACGGAGATACTACATACACTTGAGAGAAAAGGTTGGTTAATCAATCATGATTAAAAATAAATACTGTGTATACATTGTCAGGTGCAAATGCTGTCACTCTATCCCAATGAAATCCCACTAACTTGTTGGAATAAACTGGTAGCATAAGAATCGGTCATACCAGAGATATAGTCTGTAATTTTAAGGATTTTATTATAGGTATCTTCGTCTGGATTCGGACGATATTCTTGAGGTAGCATATTACAGATTAACTTTGCTTTTTTGCTGTCATGCAGGATAGCGTTAACAAACTCAGAAAATAGTTTTCCTAAAACCTCATAACCAGCTATTTGGATACTAACAACATCGCGATGCTGGAAAACATCAGATTCGGTTGCTTTCTTAATTACGTCTAGATGATTTGCATACCTACTTAGAGATAGCAGGTCTTTGTCAAACTTTCCAGAAAGTATTTCTTGTTCGTGTGCAAAGAAAATTTCAGTTGCCTGCTCTATTAGATTATGTATAGCTTTGGCACGAAGTCGCTTAACTTTTTCTTCCTTACTTTCATCATGCTTGTTAATATCAATATTTGCAATTTCATTAAGCAAATACTCGGTTTTGTCAAAGCAGATATATTTCATGCGATGAGCATCTTCTACATCAACAATTGAGTAACAAATATCATCTGCTGCTTCAACAAGAAAAGCAAGCGGATGTCGAGACCACCATGCTGCATTATCATGACGGCGAATTAGCCCAACCGTTTCTGCTACTTCAGCAAATAAATATTTTTCTGCCTGAAAGAAACCATGTTTTTTAATACTTTTATCTGAGCAACCGTCGTTTAAGGTAGATTCTGATAGCAATGATTCTCTAGGGTACTTTGTGAAAGCAGCTAAAGTTGGGCAGGTGAGTTGCATTCCTCCTTTTTGAGGATGCATTTCAAGCTTGGTTAGAATACGAAAGCCTTGTGCATTACCCTCAAATGAATCAAAGTCAGCTTTTTGAGACTTGCTGAGAAGTTCTTCTCCTACATGGTTAACAGTGTTGTACCAGGATTCAAACCCTGTACGGATAGCATCTTCTCCAGAATGACCGAAGGGAGGATTACCGATATCATGAGCTAGACAAGCAGCAGAGACAATATCACCAAAGTCTGAAGCACTGAACCCATAATCATTAAGTTTGTGTGTGTCTACCATTTTCTCACCCACAATTCTACCAAGGGATCGACCAACACAGGAAACTTCGAGGCTGTGAATCAGACGAGTACGAATGTAATCATTTGTTGACAACGAAAAAACCTGGGTTTTGTCTTTGAGACGACGAAAAGGTGAGGAAAATACTAGGCGATCATAGTCTCTCAGAAAAGGAGTACGATCAAACTGGGGGTTTTCTGGTTCAGTCTTGCCAAGTCTTTTTGGTGTCAGAAGTTTCTTCCAATCCATCATTGCTGTGCTATCTGAAAGTAGGTTAAACAACGCCCTCTAGCTAGAAGCAATGGGCAATGCCACATTGTAACTCTACTTATTAAAAAGTAACCTTTTATTCTAACTTAGAAAACGATTTAAGTAATAACCACACTATCCATAATTCAACTTAAACTGTGAAGGGCAAGTCAGGAGTAAAGATAGTACAGCAAGTTAATGCACAGAGGAAATACGTACTTTACACAGGCTACGCATGGCTCAATTCAATTAAGCGATCGCCTTTGTCCATTGAGATAAATTAAGTGATCGTACACTTACCCCAATCCCTCAACATCAGCACTTTCCCCTTCCGACTCAACAGGTTCAAACTTTACCTTGTTGTATAAATCTTGTAGAGAAATCTCAAATGGTACGGTTACAAGTGCGATCGCTTCATCTTCTTCATCATATTCACGAAGCGCCCATTGCTTTTTCCCAGTTTTGGAAAATTGCTCTAGATGAATTCGTGTTTGGTCAATTAATAAATATTCTTGGAAAGTGGAAATAGTTCGGTAAGCCTGAAATTTATCTTCGCGATCGTACCCTTTGGTAGATTTTGATAAAACCTCAACAATAATCTGTGGGTTCAAAATTATATCTCTTCGGTTGTTAAAAAACTCTGGTTCACCCGCCAGAATCATCACATCTGGATAGGTGTAGGTATGCTTTTGGGGTATCCATAGACGAACATCACTCATAAAAACCAGGTAGTTCTGCTTTTTAAAAGCAAAATTCAACTCAGTACTTAAGTTGAGTGCTATTTGATTGTGATTTATTGTTCCACCCGCCATCGGAATTATTTGCCCGTCAATGTATTCACTTTTGTAGTCAGCAGCTTCTTCTAGCTCTAAATATTCCTCTGGGGTATAGTATCGCTGTTTTATTATTTGCATAATTTGATCGGGTAGCAATGTTTAACGATACGGAGCGTCTAGTGACCCATGTTTACTGAACAGTTTAACGTGGTTAGATAGAGATTAGGACTTACGCAAGAGCTTTCTGAAACTCTTATTTCTCCGTGTCCTCTGCGCCCTCTGTGGTTCGTTTTTTCATGATTTTGCGTAAGTCCTGAGAGATGTTATGTGCTTTCTACAAAGTGAGCATAGGCGCAGCCCGCACTTCTCTACGAGACGCTCCGCGAACGACAAAGCTCAGTGACCACCCTAGGCTTCGCTATCTCAATTTACAAAGTCTTTTAACTTCTTTTCCTATTGATAACCAGCGGCTTGTAAGAGAAACAACTTGGCATAACGTCCTCCTAGCTGTAACAGTTCTTCGTGAGTTCCCTGTTCTATAACTTCCCCATTTTCTATAACTAGAATTTTGTCAGCCATTCGTACTGTTGAGAAGCGATGGGAAATCAAAAGTACCATCTGATTTTGAGTAATAGTGCGAAAATGATTGAAAATCTCAAACTCAGCTTGGGCATCTATTGCTGATGTTGGTTCATCTAACACCAAGATATCTGCTTGCGATCGCATAAAAGCACGAGACAGTGCAATCTTCTGCCACTGTCCCCCAGAAAGTTCTTGTCCTCCCTTAAACCAACGACCCAGTTGAGTCTGAAAGCTTTGGGGTAATTGGTCAATAAAGGATTGCGCCATGCCTTTTTCAGCAGCAGTTTTCCACTGAGTTTTGTTGTCAAGATGTTCTACATCGCCCACGCCAATATTCTCTCCCACAGTGAACTGGTAGCGGACAAAGTTCTGAAAAATCACACCAACGCGACGCCGCAACACATCCACATCCCATTCCTGCAAGTCCAAGCCATCTAAGAAAATTCGCCCTGAGTCTGGCGTGTAAAGTCGGGTAAGTAATTTGATTAAAGTAGTTTTACCGGAACCGTTTTCACCGACAATTGCCAGTTTCTCTCTGGGTTTGAGATGCAGCGAAATGTTTCTCAATGCTGGCTTGGAACTTCCTGGATAAGTAAATGAGACGTTCTCAAAACGGATACCATCTTGGGGATTTAAACCAATGGTTGCCTTACCCCAAGATTTTGGTACTTCTTCTTCCAGAAAATCATAGAGATTTGATAGATATAGGTTATCCTCATACATCCCTCCAATAGAAGTGAGGGCATTGGAAAAAGTGGATTGTCCTTGGCGAAAAACGGTGAGATACATTGTCATATCTCCCAAAGAAATCTTACCTAGCACGGTTTCCAGTACAATCCAAGCATAAGCTAGGTAAAAAGCACCAGTACTGACTAAACCCAGGAGATACCCCCACAATCCTCGCCGGAGAGTTAAATCGCGGTCTTCGCCATAAAGTTGCTCAAACAGGTTGCGGTAACGTCCTAGCAACATCTCTCCCAGTTGGTAGAGTTTGACTTCTGTGACAAAATCTTCTCTTGCTAGCAGATTTTCTAAGTAGTGCTGTTGACGAGTTTCTGCTGCACGCCAACTAAACAAGCGAAAGCCTTCTCCGGCAAACTTTGTTTCAGAAATAAATACAGGCATAGCTGCCAAAACCAGCACCACCACTGCCCAACCTGAGAAATTTACTAACAAAATACCGTAGGTGATTAAGGAAAGGGCATTTTGCACCAATCCAAAGGTGCGGTTTACTAACGAAAGGGGACGAACTGATGCTTCTCGTCGGGCATTAGTTAATTTGTCATAAAATTCTGAGTCTTCAAACTGCCTAAGATCGAGTGTCAGCGCCTTTTCTAAGATGAGTACATTTACTCGCTGACCCATTAGCGCCCGCAATAACGACTGACAAATAGTGATTCCCCGCTGACTGCCTGCTAGTAAAATTACAGCGATCGCTTCTAATCCTACATAAGATAGGGAAGGATAAATATTGACAAAACCATTGCTCTGTGAGTTAACTTGAGAGGCAAGTACCACTGCATCCACAATTAACTTACTGATGTAGGATATCGCCGCCGGTAAAAGACCAGCAACTATTGTTAAACTCGCCAGAAGAATAGTAAGCGATCGGCTAGTAGTCCATACTAAGCTTACAGCCCGTCCACTGTAGCGGAAAACCGTCAGTGATTGGCGTAGGATATTTCTTTTTTTTTAATTTTCATCTTTTTTGGCGAGATACCCCAGCTTCCGCGGATCTTCCTAACTCTTTTAATCTTTATATAATTTTAACAACAAAGAACTCAGAACTCAGGAGCCAGAAGTCAGAATTACGAGACGGATATTCTGGATTCTGAATTCTGACTCCTGTTTACATTTTTATCCCCACAATCTCCGACCTGCTTTCCCACTTAATTTTTGGTGAGTATCTTCTAACAAAGCTGGGATATCTAACTTTTCTGGGCAGCGAGGCAAACAATCACCACATTCTGTACAACGGTTGCCTTTCATTCCAGGGAACCAGTGACCGGCATTTTCAAACATTCCGTAACGATATTGACCATAGTCTTTCATATCGTATGCTACGGCGAGATTACGTAACCGCAATACCTCTGGAATATTGATATTTTCTGGACAGGGTAAACAAGCATAACACTGGCTACAATTATCAGTTTCCAAAGCAAGTTTTTGGTGATTTTCTAAACGTTGGAAAGTGGAAATTTCTGCTGATGTTAACTCTCCATCATGGTCAGCGATTTGCAAAGGTTCTCTTAATTCACCTGGGTTCGCTGGCCCTATACTCAAAGTAGTAATACGGCGATCGGCAAGTAAAAATCGATAATTAAATTCTAAGGGTGAATACGGATAACACAGGTCTTTTAGAGTTTGTGGTGGTGTGTAGAGGCGTCCTCCCTTATCAGCAGGGGAAATAATGAAAATGCCCATATCCTTTTCGGCAGCTAGTTGAATTGCTGGTGCGTGCCGTTGAAAAAAATAGTAATAATGTAGATTGACAAATTCAAATAAATCTGTATTTATTGCAGCCTGAATTACCTCTAATGGACCGTGGGTGGAAAAACCAACGTGTCGTACTCGGCCATCAGCAACAGCTTCTTCTACGGCTTGCATACAGCCATTTTTGGCTTGCACCCACTCCAAATGTTGCCAAGTGTTTAAACCATGAACCCCTAAGCAATCTAAATAATCTAGTTGTAATCGTTCTAGGGATTCGTCAATATACCGACGCATGGTGTCAGCATCTGCTGTGGCTGAGATTTTAGTAGTGACATAAAGCCTAGTTCGGGGTACTGACAACCCAGCTTTTAGCGCCCTACCAAGATATTCCTCGCTTTTGCCGTAACCTCTGGCGGTTTCTAGATGATTAATTCCTAGCGCTAAGGCTTGTTCGATCGTCTGGTGAGCATTTTCAAAATCAGCCAGGTAGCGCATCGTTCCCAAGGAAAAAACCGAGAGGCGCAGATTCGTTTTTCCAAAGCGTCGGTATTGCATTTTTAACAAAGAGTTAGGAGTTAGAAGTTATAAGTTAGGAGTTGAAGGAAGTAAATCATAGCTCTTAACTCCTAACTTTTTTTGCTTACAAGTTAGGAGTTGAAGCAAAATAACTCCTAACTCATAACTCATAACTCATAACTCATAACTCATAACTCATAACTTTAATTTAGCTGTCGCCATTACCAAAGCGCTTGATCAAATCTTCAGGACGGAGATTAGAAATAAATTCACGGAAGGCTTGCTGTTCGGCTTCATCTGCATCGCGATCGACAGGAATAGAAGCATCGGCAATGACTTCTTCCATTACCCAAATGGGAGTATTTGTACGGAGGGCAATGGCGATCGCATCGCTAGGACGCGCGTCAATTTCTTTTTTGACTTCGCCTTGCTGGACAATTAAAGCTGCATAAAATGTATCCTTTTGCAGGGAATGAATAATCACCTTTTCTAGAGTCATGTTCCAAGTCTCTAAAATATTCACAATCAGGTCGTGAGTTAAGGGTCTAGGAGGCTTCTGATTCTCCAGTGCGCCCATAATTGCCCTAGCCTGTTCCTGACCAATGTAAATTGGCAAAGCCCGCCGATCTGAAGAATCTTTCAAAAGGACGATCGGGCTGCGGGTTATGGCATCTAATGCTATGCCAGCGACTTTCATTTCAATCATTGCCTAAGCCTCTACAATGCTTTGAGAGCCTTTGATGGCGTGTAACAAATAACACCCTTTTTTAGGCAGTTTGGTGACAGTAATAAACATAAGCATTCGTTCTCTATAATTGCTTCTATTAAACTCCGAACTTGTGGTGAAAACCAGAGTAAGTCAAATTGGTCTTCTTAAAGAATAACCTTCTTAACCAAGTATGCCTTGTGAAGGATGCTAATGTGTTAATATTCCTATCCTAAAAAAAGTCAGAAAATATACTTGGATGTTCGAGATTTCTGTGACAATTACCAATTGACTTCAGGCAAAATTAGGCAATAAATAGAGTTAGTTTGACAAAAAAGCCGTGTTTACAGGATTAATCCAAGCATTAGGAAAGATGGAACCCTTAGGGGGCGATTCTTGGCAAATTACTTGTGTAAGTCAGTCGGGTGAAGTAATTATGCAAGATTTGGCTTATGGTGACAGTGTTGCTGTCGATGGTGTTTGCCTGACAGTAGAACAAGTTTTAAAAGACGGGTTTATTGCCACGGCTTCACCAGAAACTCTACGCCGCACGACGTTGGGAGGTGAGCAAACCCAACAGAGATATGTCAATTTAGAAGCGTCGCTCAAGGTAGGCAGCAAAGTTGGCGGTCATTTTGTGATGGGTCATGTAGACGGCATCGGTCGATTGCTAGTGGCAGAACAAACGGCTACTTCTTGGGAAATGACCTTTATTGCTTCCGTTGCGATCGCACGGTACATTGTCCCCAAAGGTAGCATTGCCGTCAATGGCATCAGCCTCACAGTCGCCGATTATGAGCCAGAACTCTCCCAATTCAAAGTAGCGGTAATTCCCCTGACATACAGCGAGACAAATCTTCGCTATTTGGTTTCTGGGAGTTTAGTGAATCTAGAAGGGGATATTCTCGGCAAATACGTCGAAAAATTCCTTTATTCTGGCAACCCCCACACCAGAGGCACTGATGACAATACTATAGATGGCATTACACCCGCATTCCTAGCAGAACACGGGTATTTGTAAGTAAAGGAGTCAGGAGTTAGGAGTTAGGAGTTAGGAGTTTTAAATTAATAACTCTTCACTCTTCACTCCTAACTTTCTTCTAACTGCCTGGTTCTCGGCTTACCTGAGCGGTTTGCAAACCTCGCACTAACTGACTGAGGGCACTTTGTAATTCCACGCCTGGGTCAGAAGCAACCCACCCATCTTGTGTCAGGTGGCGGACTTCAAAGTGCAAGTGAGGGCCTGTGGAGTTGCCAGTGCTGCCAACTCGCCCAATGACAGTTCCAGGTTGTACCCACTGACCGGGTTGAACGAGGATTTCTGACATGTGACCATAGAGAGTTTGTTCAGCAGATTTGTGATTCAGGATAACGGTTAAACCATAACCACCCACCCAGTTAGCAGTTTCCACTTGACCCGCAGCAGCTGCCAAAACTGGTGTTCCCGTAGGCGCACCCAAATCTGTACCTGCATGGAAGCGTTGATTACCTGTGATTGGATGAACTCGCCAACCAAACAAAGAAGTAATGGGAGCAGGAATAGACAAGGGATACATCATTCCCGTACCACTATAGGCGACTCTCCCCATGTAGGGGATTTGTGGCAATACTGATGCCAGTGAGAAGTCGTAAGCTACGTTGCTAGGGCGGGGTGCAATGTTGCCATCTGCCATTGGTGGCGGTAAAGTCCCACCACTCGGTGCAATGGGAGTTGCACTAACTCTTGTGGGACTGAATTCAGCGGGAGTCGGGATAAACCGATTCGGGCGATATGCGGTCTTGGTGACACCGCTAGAACCACTTTGAGCAGCACGCCATCTGCTGGTATTACCAGTAGTTGCAATCTGCCGCACGGGTGGAACTACTGGTAATTGTGCGTTTTGACTTCTTCTGAGCCAATTAGGTGCTGGTTTAGCATTAGAATCAGCTACACTCCTTTGGGGTGTTTTGGCGCAAACGCCGCCTAATACGCTTTGCCCTGAAGGCAAAATCGATCGGCAACCACTGGAGCGTTCTGTGAGAATTACGGAATTTGGTGCTTGATAAGTACCTGTAGCACCACTGTCATAACTATTAGGATCGATATAGGCGTTATTATAATCCTTAGTTTTCCCCGCAGTTGCACTGACAGGGCTGTTTGAGTTATTTGATGGTTGAGCAACTTCTGGGAGTTTTTCAGGTGCATAGCGGACAGGGCTATTGGGTTGTTCCTGTCTCACCCTTGCAGGAGTAACCTGGGAGGCTTCCACCTTGGGCTTTGACTGTCTGATAATCACAACAGCAGGTTCAGCAGCTTCGATTTTGGGTGTCGACTGCCTAAGTGGCTCTTTTGATTGAGCAACCTCTGGCTTGCCTAGTCTCTGTCTGAGTCTGGCACGACGTTGGGAAAATTCCGGTTGCGCTTGAGCGGGTTCCGGCGACGCAACAGCCTGTTTTTTAAAAGTCGAGGCTTTTACTGGATTTGTAACTGCTGTTGGTTGAGAACTTTCAACAGTAGGAACGATGTTGTCTATTGGTGTTTCCGTTTGGGCAAACACGAAGCCACCGCTAAGGAGGCTTACGCTACTCAGCCAACAGAGGCTCTGAGCTGGTAGTGTTGAGGCAAAACGTTTTTTTGTTAGACCTTGCTGCCATAAATGCAAACGATGATGGGCAGAATTATTGCGCTGCGTCATTTGTTCTCTCAGTTGTGTGTAATTAGCCTAAAGAGATGATGCTAGTGGTTTGTCTTGCCCAAAGAGCGAAATTTTGAACAAACCTCAAATTTAAACGGAAGATTTATGGTACCCCAAACTGATTGTACCGGGTTCAATATAAATTTCCGGTGTAATTAGTTCCTTTGTATCATGTGTTTCTAAATCAACTCGTAAATTTCCTTGAGGAGTCACTCCAACTACTGTACCTGAAAGATTATTGACGTACACCCGATCGCCCATGTTTGTAAGCAAGTCTAGATAGCCAGACAAGAGTATATTTACTCCTTCTTGAAAAAGGCACTCCATACCGGATTCTATTCCCAGTAAGACTCTAGAGGTTAGCATTTCCAGACAAGAAATCGGTCTGCGATCTTGGGAAGCTTGCCACGATTCTAGATTGATTCCAGTTTCTGGGACTGGGTTCGTCCAGTTAATACCAACACCAATTACTGCTTGGGTAATTTGTCCTTTGTTTACTTTGGTTTCTGTCAAAATGCCGCCTAGTTTGCGACCATTTAAAACTAAATCGTTAGGCCATTTTATCCCAACATCTATACCGCATTGGCGCAATTGCGACGCAATTCCCCAAGCAGTAGCGAAAGTTAGCTGGTAGCTGTTATTAGCCTCTATTTTATGGTCGAAAGAAATCGCCACGGAAATATATAATCCCCCAGCCGGAGAAATCCACTGGCGGCCCCATTGTCCCCGCCCAGCAGATTGCTGAGTTGCGATTACTACTGTCCCTGAAATAGCCCCTTGGTTGAGTAAGTTCCAGAGGGTTTGGTTGGTTGAGGAGACGCTTTCAAAAAAGTGAAGAGAAAATGGTAAATATGTATGCTTGCGCCCTGCTTGCAAGGCTGCTTCCAAGTTTTGCAGATTAAATCCCACAGCAGTTAACCCAAATTCCGTTGTTCAAGTTAGCATTGATTGGCTGATGAGTGATTTCTGTTTAGGTTTGGTTGAAGATGCACACTTGGCACTGGCGCAATTGGGAAGGACTCCCCTATCTAACTTGTAGTATTCTGGAACGTTGGCATCACGGCTTCTTTACCCAGCAGTTTTGGCCGCGATCGCCACAAGTTATCGCAGAAGTATTGCAACCAGAGGCATCAGTCTATCGCTTAAAGCAGGTTCATGGCAATACTGTTCTCACCCCCCAAGAAGTTGAAAGCTTCTTAAGCTCTGCTGAGGAAGATTTCGCATCGGCAGATGGTTTAATGAGCGAACAGCCTCTACAAGCTGTTTGGGTCGCTAGCGCAGATTGCACACCCGTGTTGATTGGGGATGTGCAAACTGGACGGGTGGCGGCATTACACGCAGGTTGGCGGGGGACTGCCAAGAAGATTGTGCCCTTGGCGATCGCTCGGCTACAATCTCAAGGCAGCAAACTCGATGATTTGAGAATTGCAATGGGCCCAGCGATCGCTGGTGAGGTTTACCAAGTCTCGATTGAAGTGGCTGCCGAAATCGGGGCTAGCATTATACCACATGAAGACGAAGAAAAAATTATAACTGCATTACATGAGTTACCAAATTCACCTTTGCTAGAAGATCCCGCTCCAGGAAAGGTAAGGCTAGATGTGCGGCGAGTGAATACCTTACAACTGGAAAATATGGGGATTAGTGCGGAACAAATTGCGATCGCACCTTATTGTACTTTCCAAACTCCAGAGCATTTCTTTTCTTACCGTCGGGAGAAAGAAAAAAAAGTACAGTGGTCAGGGATTGTTAGTGGCAAAACAAGTCACTAGTACCGCAAGGCGGAATTCGTAATTCGTAATTCGTAATTCGTAATTACCTGTTGGCAAGGGTTTGAGACATTTAAAATGGGTGGCTTATTTACGCCGTGCTGTACTAGCCTATATTCTGATTACAGATTTGACTGAGTTTGTATAAGTAAGTTAATTACTACCTACCATTTCAAGGGTTAATATTCCTTTTGGTTTATTAACGACCAACTGCATAATGTCCAGCCACAACGAACCTATTATGGTATCAGGAATATCATCTCCAACATGGACGGGAATTATAACTTCAGTTCCATCAATAATAAGTTTGACTTCATAGATATCGAATCGTGCTTCCCCTCGTGCTGTCCGCATTTCAATCTGTGCGGTCATCAATGACCACTCCAATACTTCCAAGTCTTGAGTATTGATAGCTAACCACCCATCTGTAAACCCAGTATCGAGTAAAGCTTCAACAGAAAATTTGTCATTATTAGCAGCAACAAGCTGAATTTCAAATAATAGTTCGCCATTATCCCCAAACGAACCTGAAATCATAACCTGCCGCAGGTTCCTGTATCGTTGAGTCGGAATATGGTGAGTTTTACTTCATTAGTATTGCCATAAACATCATGAATTTTTTGCATTATCCCCAAGAGTGTTGGGTCAATGAGATACTTTTCTGTTTCAGGGTCGATAGCAATATGCCAGTTATAATGCGTTTCGATCAAAGTTGGACATAAGCGCTCGAAAACAGCACGACACCGCGTAGCAAGAGCATCACGCTGTTTCTGACGCTGGTGTACTTCTTCAGAGACTAAGGTTGATGCTGGTAAAATTCGGGTGCGTCTTGGCTGGGATATCTGTGTCATATCTTTCCCTGTTCATATCTAGACAAATACTTAACTTAAGGCTTCACTCAACAACTCGCTGTGCAGTAAAGCGCCATCTACCAAAGATTGGATTTTCTCTGATGATAAAGGATCGCCATTAGCGTAATGCTCCATCCAAGTCAGACCAATCAAATTGGGGTCATCGGGTAAACTTGCTAAATCCCACCCAGGCATTTCTAAATCTTCCATCAGGCGATTTACCTTGGGGTCATAACTGAGAGCAAAGCAGCGACAACCTTCAGCAGCAGCCATAATTAAACTGTGCAGGCGCATTCCAATCGCCATTTCAACGCCGCGAAATACACCTTTTAAAAGTTGCGGATCTTCCAGACACAAAATCTTACTAACATCTTTAAGGTGTGGTTGAATGGCTTCGGCAATACTTAAATCTTCACTTTTTTGAAACGGCAGTAATAAAATAAATGCTTGCGTGGCTTTTTGAAAGTCAACTAAAGCGCGAGTTAAGTTTGCTAAACGTTTTTCTGTAAGTTGGGGATGCGATCGCAACGTTACCGCAACTCTCGGCGCAGGTAAATCCCAAAGTCCTGGTACTGGTTGAGATTCCAACGCCCAAACTGGGTCAGGAGCTATCATACAAGGAATTTGCCAGTCAGATAATAAAGCTGCACTGGCACGATCGCGGACACTAACTTTGGTACAATTACTAAAGGTTTGCCGTGCCAACCAACGAGTTTGCGGACGTACTAACGGGCCAATACCCTGCGCCCAAGCAACAGTTTTCAAACCCATTTTCTGCGCTAATGCCATCAGCCCGCCGTAATAAAATGGGCTGATAGTGCTGGTGACATCTTGAATGAGACTCCCGCCGCCCCAAATTAAGGCATCACAAGAACGCAAAGCTTGCAGTACAGCGAAAGGAGCCATGCGATCGCAGGTTTCTACATTGTAGCGATCGCGGGTTTCCTCTGGATTACCAGAAAGCACCACAGGCGTTACGTGAGATGGTAACATTTGCAAAAGCGTTGCCAATAGAGCTTCGTCACCACCATTACCTTTACCGTAATACCCAGACAATAATGCCCGTATGTTGACCATTTTGGATTTTGGATTAATAGCTATTGTTAAATGAATCTCTGTCTCCCATCAGGATAGCAGGCGCTATAATTACTTACATTTTTTCGACTCCGAAGTGTTCACTTCCGGTTTTATCGGCAAAAGTCTTGCTAACTTGCGGTTTTCTGGTCTGTGCTTAGATACTTCAATACTTGGATAAAGGTTGCGATCGCTTATCTTTAAAACTAGCTAATACAATAGACATCTAGTGAAAAATCCTTGTAGAAACGCGAAATTTCGTGTCTCTACAAGGATTTAAATTTTCAAAAGATTGGTTTTATTACACAAAAAATAGGAGTAGAGTTCTAATGTGGAACTTGAAAACTGGTATTTTGCTACTCACGCTGAGTTGCATAATTGCAACTGGTATAACCGTATATCTTCTTGGCGGCATTGAACCAGTACAAATTCAAGCTTTGCTGAAATCTTCTGGTATCTGGGCACCTATTATTTATATTGCTTTGTACGTTGTGGCAACCATGTTAGTTTTGCCCTCAACGGTACTAAATTTGACTGGAGGTGCCATTTTTGGCCCTTGGCTGGGTATTGTCTGGACTAGTGTTGGAGCAGTCATTGCAGCAATAATTGCCTTTATTTTTACTCGGACTATTGGACGCAAAGCAGTTGCAAAACGGCTAGCAGGACGTTGGCAAGCGATGGATGCTGAGGTGCGTCGTGGAGGGCTTTTTTATATGTTTGCCATCCGATTAGTTCCAATCATGCCCTATGGCTTGGTCAACTTTGTCGCGGGACTGACTTCGATTAGCTTTAAAGATTATGTTCTAGGTACAACACTTGGTACTGTTCCTAGTGTCTTACCTTTTGTATTACTAGGTAGTTCTGGTCTGAAGGCAGTGAATACGGGCGATTTTTTGCCGTTAATACTTGCATTAGGCTTAACTGGAACGCTCGTAGCCGGGTCTACTTGGTATCGCCATCGTCGAACTTTGCCCAGAAAAGCTGTAGAAAGGCTGAAAAAATCAGACTCTTCAGATAACATAAATCCGAAGAATAAATAAAGTATGTGAATGAAACTTGAGTCTTGCTAGTACAGGACGGCGTAAATAAACCACCCATTACAAATCAACGAAACCCTTACACTGTATACCTGTTTGAATTTTGAATTTTGAATTCCGCCTTGTGGTAGTAGATATACTGTGAACCACACCTTTTCGATCGCAGGCAGCCTCTTATCTTAGCTGTAAAAAAAAATTAAACAATATTTTTAGATGTTACCAAAGTATTCATTCATTGTTCCAATTTATAACGAAGAAGAAACTATTCCAGAACTATACCGCAGACTGAGTGCAGTAATGAATCGGATGGATGGGCTTGTCGAATTAATTTTAATCAATGATGGTAGCCGCGATCGCTCCCTACAATTACTACGAGACCTCCATCAAAAAGACCCGCGCATTTGCTATCTGAGCTTTGCTCGTAACTTTGGTCATCAAATTGCAGTAACTGCTGGTCTTAATTTTGTCCGGGGTCAAGTTATTGTCATCCTTGATGCAGACTTACAAGACCCACCAGAACTAATCCCCGACATGGTTGAAAAATGGCGACAGGGCTATCAAGTCGTCTACGCTCAACGCACTCAACGGCAAAAAGAAGGATGGTTTAAGCGTTTTACTGCCTATTTCTTTTATCGTATCCTTAAGAAGCTTGCAGATGTAGAGATTCCTACTGATACTGGTGATTTTTGTCTAATGGATCGGCAGATTGTAGATATTCTCAATTCTATGCCAGAACGTACCCGCTATATTCGTGGTTTACGTTCTTGGGTTGGCTTTCAGCAAACAGCAATTCAGTTCGAGCGCAACCCCCGCTTTGCTGGGGAAGTTAAATACACTTTTAGCAAATCCTTAGCCCTTGCTATCAATGGTCTAGTGTCTTTTTCTATAGTGCCACTGCGGTTATCAACCTACTTAGGCTTATTAGCAGCGGCGGCGGCCATCTTCATGGCTTTATTAGTCTTGTATTGGCGTCTTTTTGTCCCCCATTCGCCTTTAACTGGGTTTACGATTATTTTGATGGCAATTTTCTTTCTCGGATCTGTGCAGTTAGTCAGTGTTGGCATCTTAGGTGAATATATAGGGCGCATCTACGAAGAAGTTAAAGCCAGACCCCTCTATACTTTGGCAGAGGTAGGTGGTTTTGAGCGCAAATCCTTCAACTCAACGAGCAATTCTGACAAACTAGATAATTTAGAAGACGCTTACAAATAAAAATCTTTATTTGGCGTTGCATAATAAAGGTTTGTTTAAACAAATATAAAATTCAAGCTACATATCACCTTGCCAGTGCTACTCTCCACTCCAAATCTCT
Source organism: Nostoc sp. PCC 9305 (assembly GCF_963920915.1). Classification (NCBI taxonomy): domain Bacteria; kingdom Bacillati; phylum Cyanobacteriota; class Cyanophyceae; order Nostocales; family Nostocaceae; genus Nostoc; species Nostoc sp. PCC 9305. The sequence goes on along the minus strand of NZ_CAWUDN010000053.1, from coordinate 11,772 downwards.
AACTTCCAACTCCTAACTTTCTTATGCACACCCTTTCGATTCCCACCTGGATTATTCATGTTTCTAGCGTTATTGAGTGGATTGCCGCCATTTGGTTAATCTGGACTTACGGCGAACTGACTAATAACCGCAGCTGGTGGGGATTATCCCTGGCGATGTTACCAGCTTTAGTCAGCGCTATGTGTGCTTGTACCTGGCATTATTTCGACAACGCCGAATCTTTGGAATGGATGGTAACGCTTCAAGCTACCATGACTTTAGTTGGTAATTTTACGCTTTGGGCGGCGGCGTTTTTGATTTGGCGTTCTACCAAATCTGTTAACACTGCTGAACCAAAACCTATCAAATCAGAGCAATGATTTCTAAAGAAACCCTGTTTGCACTTTCACTGTTTCCCTATTTGGGTTTCTTGTGGTTTATCAGCCGCAGTCCGCAAATGCCGCGTTTGGCGCTGTATGGATTTTACGGCACTCTCGTCTTTGTTGCCATTACCATCCCGGCGGGGATTTATGCTGTATTGCATTATGGTGAGTCTTTAGCCAATGTGGATTGGTTGCACGGTGGTGCAGAACTATTTTTGACGCTTTCTAACATCTTGCTTGTGCTGGGTTTTGGGCAAGCTGTAAGGCAATTACAAATGAAAAATGAAAAATAGTAAATTCAGCGATAAATAGTGTTTGGATTGCAATAAGGAAGAGTTAAATGGACGTAATTCCAGCGATTGATTTACTAGAAGGTCACTGTGTGCGACTGTATCAGGGAGACTACGATCGCTCGCAAGTTTTTAGCGAAAATCCTGCTGATGTTGCCAAACAGTGGGTAGATCAAGGTGCTACCAGATTGCATATAGTTGATTTAGATGGTGCCAAAGCAGGTAAAATAGTAAACTTAGAGGCAATTGAAGCGATCGCTCAAGCAGTATCAGTACCCATTGAAATTGGTGGAGGATTGCGCGATCGCAACAGCTTACAACAAGTATTTAATCTAGGCATACAGTGGGCAATTCTCGGAACCATTGCCGTAGAACAACCCCAGTTAGTGCAAGAACTTTGCCAAGAATTTCCCGAACAGATTATTATCGGTATTGATGCCCGTAACGGCAAAGTAGCAACTCGCGGCTGGTTAGAAACCTCGGAAGTTTTAGCAACTCAACTGGCTGTACAAATGCAAGAATTGGGCGCAGCCGCCATAATTTACACAGATATCCACCGGGATGGTACACTTACAGGCCCAAATTTAGAAGCTTTGCGAGAACTTGCAGCAGCAATTTCCATCCCGATAATTGCTTCTGGCGGAGTAAGTTCTGTCACCGACTTGTTGAGTTTGTTGGCGTTAGAACCTCAAGGCGTGACTGGCGTAATTGTCGGACGTGCCTTGTATACTGGGGATATTTTACTCAAAGAAGCATTACGAGCGATCGGGCCGGGGCGAATTCAAGATATTCCACCCAATCTCGGTTTTTCTACCTTTGCTTGACATTTTCTTGGCAAGTTCGACAAATAGACTATCTTGTAGAGACGCGATGAATCGCGTCTTTACCCAAGAATGTATTGCAATCATTAATTGAATTGATATTAGTTTAATTATTTTGACAACTACCTTTGGATAGATAGGGTAAACACTACGCGATTTCTGATTAGAAAAAGCTTGCGATTCACGAAAAAATACACAATGCATATTTAGTTAATTGTGTCAATATGTAATCCCTAGCATTGCATAATAAATCAGCAAGGCCTTCTGTGGACTGAATTTATATTCATGCTTTCAGTAGATGCAGTTGTGACTTTGCAAATGCAATAATGAATATGTTCTCAAACAATAAATAGTTGCTGTGATTCAGATAAAAAATTCAGATTTTATCAGACTCTAGTAACTTTGGTTTTTAGAAAATTGTTTGATGTTTTGAGAAGGTAACACAATGAATAAAATCCTAAAACGCGCACTTTTACCCAGCCTCATGGCTGCAAGTTTAGCTGGTGTAAGCTTAGTTCCCGCCAAACCCGCTGCTGCTGATGACCAAGTACTAAGAGATGCAGGTATTGGGGCTGTTACCAATGTTGTAACCGGAGCTGTTAGGGGAAATGGCAGTGTATTAGGGAATGCTGTTAAGGGTGGTGTAACTGGTGCAGCCGTTAATGGTGCAAATGGTCTGAGAAATACTCGCAATCGCCGTCACCGGAACGCTGCTCAAGATGTCGGAGTCGGTGCAGGGGCTAGCGCAGTAACAGGCGTAATTACTGGCGATAAAAGAGATACCCTTGGCAATGCTATTGATGGTGCAGCTGTTGGTGGAGCAATCCATCTATTAACCAATGGTAAATAATTCGTAAATTCATCGACCTAAAATATTTTCCAACGGTTAACGAACTTACCCCTCCCTAATTCCTCTCCTTCGTAAAAGGAGCAAACCTAACCTCGCTTCCCTAGTAGGGGAGCGAGGTTATAGGTTAGATTTCTTTGAGATATATACCACCGTCAGCATCGGATGACGTTAGGTTTAATAGTAATCTCTAGCCCTTCAACGCCTTTCTAAAGTTTCGACGATAAGACTGATTTGTAATAAACAAAGCTGGCCATAGCAAAGATAAACCAATGCGATTAGTCAAACTTGGATTAAAATTAGTCCGTTCAAACCCATTCCAAAACTTCCAAGCGCCGCCTCCGTAAACTCCTATCAAGCCAATAAAAATTAAGGTACTCATTCCCATCAACTCCGTTAGTAACTGACAGAATTTAAGTTAAGTTTTACCACACGAGGTAATCACCTCATAAGCAACACCGAGAAGGTATGACAAAACTCCCCAGTTTTTGATATCTAAGTCAGTTAAACACACATTCTCTTATTCCAGTGTAGATTAGCCTCACGCATCCCAGCTAGTTATCAGGGGTGGCAAGCTAGTCAAAGGATGCAAAAGCGTTATTTTTGAGGTGTTTTGGCGACACATTCAAATGTAAATGCTGATCCTCTATTACAAAAAAGTCTATCCCATATTAAACTACAAAGTTCTGTGGCGCATTATCCTTATACTTCATCTACCCAATAAAGATAATATCTTTCACTATCCACCCAGCCTCTCTGAAAATCTTTGAGCGGAACAATTTTCAAATCATTGCGATTGACATTCAGTTTTTTATTCAAAATCAGCAAAACTTTCTTTCGCTCATCTTGATTTTGAAGTAGAGAATTAATCTGGCTTAATATCTCTGCTTGTTCCACTTCTTGACGACCTTTTTTAAATAAAGTAAAGCTTCCCATTTTTCCCACTTCTGGATAGTAAAACTTTCGATTGAGATAACCCGATAAAGGAGCCATATTCGCATCTCGACTGGCAACAATAAACTCATTATCTAACCCAGATTTGTGAATATATTGGGATGTTTCCCTACCAGCAGAGAATGGGACAACTAAATCTTTTGAAAAACTATAAATTCCTCCCCCAAACTGGACATAAAGAATGAGCATAAAAGCGACATAATGCCATTTGTGAATAAATGTAATTGAATGTGGAAGAATAGAAATTTTATTAAGTAAAACTATAGACTTTTGATAATAACTTCCCAGCCATAAAGCCGCTATTAAAACTAAATAGAAATGTCCAAAATGCCGTGGCATGCCTAAAAATCTGAAGTATGTAAAGGCAAATAATATACAATTGCCTATCATGTAGAAAAAGAAAATAACTGGCTTTTCAGATAATTTTATTAAAGTTAGAACGACAATAAATAAAGCAATTGTCGCACAAACAATTAAATCCAGCCATCTTTTATGTGTAGGAATAATTAATAAATAACTACCAAATACTCTGCCGACGCTTCTCAACAGATGACGGATATCTAATTCTATTAGCCAACCATTATTTAACCCACCATGAAGATAACTATCTGTCGGAGGAGTAATAATATAAATGGATAAAATAAAAGATAATGTGATAATTGCAATACTTAAAGCTAAGTCGTACCTTTGGGTTTGACTGAAATACTGCTGCCGATGTTCGCGCTCAAAACAAAATTCAGCCAGCAAAGTCAATAATAAAGAAAATGATACCAATAAACCATAAGCACTACTATTTGCTAGTAAACCCAATAAAATTGCCAAATAAGCATAAGTTATTTTTCTAGATGCAAAAACTGTACAGAATGCAAAAACAAATAACATACTAAAGGCATAGTTTCGAGAAATTAAAAGATATTCGGAAAAAGGAAAAAAGCCAAACGAAAATAGAAATTTTTGTTGATAATTAAAAGGGCTATATAGGCAAAAAAGTGTAACTGAAACAACAGTAATTGCCAAATGGAAAATTTGCATTATAATAGGATAATCGACTACTTTTCTCAGAATTGCCAGAGAAAAATACCATAGAATAGGATGACCCTCATAACGAATATTTGCAATTAAATCTCCCAACGATCCACTATCTCTGACAATCAGCCAGGGATTTAGTTCATCTCGCCACATAGAATGGTTAAGAATACCTATTAAACCAAGAAAAGAAAAAAGAAGAATAATAAACCAAGGAGAATTCAAAGGTAATTTTGAAGTAAGCTTGCTAATTTTATTGCTTAACATTATTAGTTCAGAATCCAATTTGTTTGGATCGTTAAGATTGCTGTAAATACTATCATCATCAGATATTCTTCTGATTCTTTAACTATTCAGACAGATGGATTCTGACTTCTGAATTATTACTCATTTTTACTTATAACTTTCTGGTATACCCACTGGTGATAAACCTGCGATCGCTCGTAAGTTTTGGAAACGAATCAACTCAGTAAAATTCAAACTGGAACGCCCTTCAATTTTGGCTACCGCTTCAATTGCTGATAACAGATGCTGGGCTGCTTCAACTTCTGAATAACCACGCCGTTGTGCTATTTTAATTGCGGCTGCATCGGCATTTAACTCTGACTCTTGAGATTTATTAGTGCGCCAGATCCGAAAAGCAGCGATCGCACTTAATCCCCCAGCGACAGCAACGCCCACTACATCTGACTGTGCTGCTTCCAATATTCCGCCTAACAGCCCAGCCAACACCACGCCTTGATAAATGTCGGTTTTAAACCACTTCACCCCCGTCAACCAGCTAACCATCTGCAACAGCAGCAAGTCTCGTTGCGGCTTTGTCAGGCGACGCCACAAATCAAAATTAATATATATCGGTCGCGCTTGGTTCCAGGGTTGGGGAAAGGAAGCGTCAATTACTTTTGCTTGCTCTGGCTTACTGACGATTTTTGTCGTCATCCGACCAGAAGCAGGCATCACATCTAACAAACGGCGAATTTCAACATTTGGCTCCATAAATTTAATTATTAGCCATAATGTGCATAGTAACTAGGTGTGTAAAAAATAAAGTTTTCATGTTAACCTTTGATTTATGAGATGCTCTCGCAGTCTTGAATAAATTCAGATCGAGTCATAAAAATATTTATTCAGCAGTTTGATAGTATGGCGGGATTTTATAGTATTCCTTTGCCGCCAAATTCCAAACCTGAAAGTTTTGGCTTGCCATTAAGACTATATTTGTAACTACATGGACGCTTTTGCTCCCCTCCCACCTGAATGGACGAATAAGGCAATACATGCTTATGATTTTTGCTGTCCTAAATGCCACTCAAGTAGCCTAGAAGCTGAAAAAGTTTGGCTCAATCGGCGATCGCCTGTACTTACAGAAGACCGTCGTCGCAAATGGCAAGAGTTCTATTACTGTCACTGTGGTTCTGTGTGGTGGGCTTGGAGTAGCGATCGCCCCCCAAAAGATGTATCCAATCAGCCAGATTACAATCCTACATAGCTAATTTCCTTTCTAAACAAAACCCCACTTTTAGGTGGGGTTTTGTTTATCTAATTCTGAGCTTTATATTTGATCGCCAATTTTAGAAGGTGAAAGTAGTACGTAGAGTACCTACATATTCAGTGTCGTTAGCGTCGTTGTGCTCTGGATTGAAGATTACCAACAAGCCAGGTGTTACCTGAATATTATCGGAAACCTTGTACTTGTAAAGACCCTCTAAGTGATAAGAAGTACTGTCGTCAAAGGTAGTATTGCCAGCGACATTTTTGATGCTACCACCAGAAACTTTGGGTGGTTGACCAAAGATAATACCTAAAACGTTGCCTTCGCCACCAAAGTCTTTCAAAGCAAGCGCTCCAGCCCAATACCAAATATCTGCGTCTGTACCTGCATTAGCACCAGTCTTAGCATCAGCAGTTGTATAACCTCCCCAACCACTAATAGCCAACTTAGGACTAAATTGGAAGCTAGCTTCTACACCGTAGTTATTAGATTCGGTACGAGTGTTAGCCCCAAAAGGAGTGTTTGCAAAAATACTACCCGTACCTTGGAAAAGGTTATTGGCAGCAGTATCAGTTTGATAAGTGCGAGCGTAAGTTAGACCAATATTAAACGCTTTGGTGGGTTGGAAAGATAACTGACCAAAGATAGCGCTATCACCATCAAACAACCCATTATTAAGGGTAGGGTCGTTAGCAGTCCTAGCTAAATAAGCACCGCTGAGGCTGATGGCGCCTTTAGGATTGAAGGTAGCAGTTATACCAGCGCCACCTTGACCTTGGCGATATATGGGGCTGAAACGTCCATACCGTGAGAGCGCACCTCTACCAGAGCTTGCAAAGTCAGAGTTGAAGTTATTAACGTTTTCGTATAATTCAGCACCAGTAGCATCAACTTTGACACGTACTGCATCAGTCAAGTTGAAAGCATAGTTGAGTTTATCAATGCTAACGCTGTTGCCAGTATCTCCATCAAAACCTAAGCGGCTCATGTTGGTACCAGTACCAGTACCCAATGCATCGTTACCACGATTGGAGACGATATTGCCAGCATTTAGACGTGTTTCCAACTGGTCTGTACCAGTGAAACTGCTCAACAATTTTAAACGAACGCGATCGCTAAAAGTGGTGTTGTAATTTAAATCTTGAGTAGGAGCGCCACCACGAGCTGCTCTAGTGTCACCAAAAACATCAGACACGGCGAAAATTGCTTCTCCAACCAACTTGGTGGTAGTGGAGAACTGATTAGCTTCCAACTCAGAAGTGCGGGCTTCTAATCCATCAACACGACCGCGCAGAGTTGCTAGTTCAGCAGAATATTCTTCTTGTAGGCGCTGTAAAGTAGCTAAATCTTGTTTGCTGACCAAATCGGCAGTAGCTGTAGCAATCAGTTCGTTAACCCGATCTAAACAGGCATTCAAACCTGCTGCAAATTCATAACGAGTTAAAGCACGGTTCCCACGATAGGTACTGTTAGGATAACCTGCAATACAGCCGTAGCGCTCAACTAGAGATTGTAAAGCTTGGAACGCCCAATCTGTAGGCTGCACATCCGAAAACTGAGAAACTGATGTTACCTGACTCATGTCGTTAGACTCTTGAGTTTCAGATAACTGGCCAACATTTGTTACCTGTTCGTTGACTTCACCTGCTAAGGCACTATTAGCAACGAAAAATGTAGCAGCTAATACAACCGGACTAACCTTAAAAAGATTCCAGAATCGTTTTGTCATGTTTTTAATTTCACTCACACCTAAAACAATCCAGTAATGAGAAAATGCTTTAAACACTTCTCTTTTGTGGATTTCACACACAATCACAGCAACTATTATACCTTTACTCTGTGATTATTACAAGCAATTCATTTAACATGCTGCTGAACTATAGTTTTTAATTAATTTATTTGGTAATCGCAAGATAATGCGGCGTTTGTGACGTAAAACTGTTCCTTCTTCTTCTAACTGCTGTAAGAGTCGGGTAACAGTTACTCGCGTAGTATTTAAAACCTCAGCAATATCCTGATGGGTAACATTTAAATCAATTAGCTTGCCCTTATCTATGTCACGTCCAAATTTTTCACTTAACCAGACTAAAAACTGCCATAAGCGTAGCGAAATTGGTTTTCGATGCACAATGCTTAGTAGATCCTCTGCTTGTTGAATATGAGACAACAAAGCATTAATATCTTGATGCCACAAATGAGGTGGTACAATGGTTACTTCTACGCCCGTGAGACATTCAATCTGGTAGGGTTTCACCTTAGACAAAGGATAGCCAATCAGATCCCCTAATCCCCAATAACCAAGAGTGATGAATGTTCCATCTTCACTCCATGTTAAGGTACGAACTGCACCATATTCAATTCGCCAAATTACGTCATTGTAAGGTGGAATTACTTCTCGACGGGTAAATATCTGTTGGGGTAATTGTTCGCCCAAAGCAGAACCATTTGACCCGGCAGAAGAGTTTGAAGTAGGACTTGGGGAATACATCATTAACCGTAATTACACAATTATCAGGGAATCTTGCTATTGACAATGGTTAAGAAACTCTAATAATTTGTATCAAAATTTACCTGTATTAACTGAAGGTCTATTCTTCTCAATCAAAGCTAGAGACTAACTAAAAATCTTCTGATGGTAACAACTTTTGGTTAAGGTATCTATCAGTGAGATAGGCTCAAAATTTTTAGTTGTTTATCCGCTACTTTAATTGTGTAAGTTTAAGAATAGGTAAGCTTTTAGTAAAATATTGAATTAACTTATTTTTAATTATTTGGTATTTTCTGAAGACGAAGTAAGTATGTCGGCGCAAATAATTATGAAGATGGTAGGGTGGAATGGCAGCTTACTAACTCGCTGGATTTAGATCCCCGACTTCTTGCAGATACCTGGAGAGTAGAAGTCGGAGATTTGGGCAGCATATCAATTAGGAGCGTTGACCGGTGACAATATATGCTACCCTTTGACCGATATTCGTAGCGTGATCTGCCATACGTTCCAGACAACGAATTGCCAGTGCCAGCAGTATAATTGGCTCGACTACACCAGGCACATCCCGTTGTTGGGCTAAAGTCTGATAAACGCGATCGTAGGCATCGTCTACAGTATCATCCAGATGCTTTAAACGGCGTCCACCGGCTTCATCAAAATCTCCCAAAGCCTTTAAGCTAGTTGCTAGCATCGCCTGCGCGTGAAGGGACATAGCTTCAATGTCGGGCATTGACGTATGAGGCGCGTAAGGAAAAATTTTAATCGCAATTTCAGCTAAATCCTCAGCATAATCGCCAATGCGCTCTAAATCTCGCACCAGCTGCATAAAGGCACTCAAGCAGCGCAAATCGGGAGCCGTAGGCGCTTGTAGCGTCATAATCGCCGTACAGTCTGATTCGATTTGTCTATAAAAGCGATCGATCTTTTTATCTAATCGGGGAAGTTCCTCAGCTGCTGTTAAGTTACGAGCAAATAACGCTTGATGGCTGAGGCGAAATGATTGTTCTACCAAAGCACCCATGCGTAATACATCCCGTTCTAAGCGCCTAATGGCGCGTGCGAGTTGTGGTCTTTGAGGATTGGGAGTATAATCGACGGCTTTCACACTTGTTGTCTCAAAGGTGAAGATATTACTAACTATAGTCTTGGCTTAAGGAGTTTGCCATAACTTCAGGAAATTGGAGTTGCATCCACGCACCACCAGTTTCTGGATGGTTCATCGCTTTGATTGAACCACCGTGGGCAATTAGAATCTGTTCAACGATCGCTAATCCTAATCCATTGCCAACGATCGCTCCTATAGAATTACTATCTTGGGGGGAATGAGTTCGCGCTTTATCTCCTCGATAAAATCGCTCAAAAACGTGGGGTAAATCTGCCTCAGAAAAGCCGACTCCAGAATCAATAAGATTTATTTCCAGGATTGAGGAAACAGGATCGTTATCCTTTGTTGATAAGATTTTCGCTTCAACGTAAATGCTTGTACCAGGAGGACTGTACTTAATGCTGTTGTCTAGCAAGTTGAGAAAAACCTGGTAAATCCGGGCTTTATCTGCCTTAATCCAAATATTTTCGGGGCCAGAATAAGAAAAAGACAGATTTTGACGCTGTGCCAAGGGTTCTAGTGTTTCCCAAACAGATGCAATCAGCGATCGCAATTCTACAGATTTAGCTTGCAATTGCATATTTGGGTTTGCTTCCATTTGGGTAAGTTCTAACCAGCTTTGCACTAAGTTAATCAGTCGATCAACTTCTTGCATGAGGCGGTTAACCCAACGATTTAAAGGTGGTTCTAAGCGGATTTGTAAAGTTTCTACAACCAAGCGAATCGAAGTTAGCGGCGTTCTCAGTTCGTGTGCTAGATCAGAAAAAGAGCGATCGCGTATTTGATTTATATCTAATAGGGGTTGACGATTTTCTAAAAATACTCCCACTTGTCCATTGGGTAAGGGCAAGCTAGAAGCCAGCAAAGCTAGAGATTTGATTGTTGCCATCTCTGCTGCATCATCACAAGATGGATGAAATATCCATTCTCCCGTCTGTGGTTTTTGGCGATCGCGAGTTTGCTCAATTAAATGGTCAAGTTCATAAGACCTGACCAACTCCAATAACAAGCGCACTTGGTCTGGTTGCCACTTTTGCAGATACAAAATTTCCTGCGCCTGTCGATTACACCACAGCAGTTGATTTTCCTCATCCACCTGCAAATATCCCACTGGGGCAAAATCTAGCAGGTCTTGGTAAGTTTGCAACGATTGCTGCAAATCTTGCCGCTGCTGTTTCACCATCGCTATTTCTTGCCGCAACCCAGGAATCAGCAGCAGTCCCATCTTGTCAGAACGCAAGGTTAACGGTCGAAGTAAGCGCCCCAGGTAGCGGTTAAGTTGAACCTGTTGCCAAATCCAAAACCCAATGCCTACCGCTAAACCCAGAAAAAATCCCAATAAAAGCATTTGAGTTGTTAGTTTTTTGGTGACTACTAAAAACTAACAACTATCCCAACTAATTATCCAAACCTATAGCCAAAACCTCTTACAGTCACAATATATTCGGGATGACTGGGGTCTTGCTCTAATTTTTCGCGCAACCACCGAATGTGAACGTCTACAGTTTTACTATCGCCGACAAAATCCGGCCCCCAAACCTGATCGAGCAATTGTTCCCGTGACCATACCCGGCGGGCGTAACTCATAAAGAGTTCCAGCAAGCGGAACTCTTTGGGAGAAAGACTCACTTCTTGACCGCGAACCAATACGCGACATTCTTGAGGATTTAAGGAGACGTCCTTAAATTTTAATACTGGTATTGGTGGTAAATTACTTAGGCGTTGGCGGCGGAGTAAAGCGCGACAACGAGCCACTAACTCGCGCATACTAAAGGGTTTGGTCAGGTAGTCATCTGCACCCACTTCCAACCCCAAAACACGGTCAGTTTCACTACCCTTAGCACTGAGCATTAAAATAGGTACTGGGTTGCCTTGATGACGCAACAAACGGCAAATATCTAACCCATTGATTTGCGGTAGCATCAAATCAAGAATGACCAGATCGAAGGGAAGTTCCCCTGAATTGGTTTCAAAACTTTTGAGATACTCTATAGCAGACCGCCCATCGGGAGCAGTTATCACCCCGTAACCTTCTTCTTCCAGAGCTACAGCTAGCATTTCCTGGATTAATTCTTCATCTTCTACTACTAGAATACGGCTAGTTTGTCCAATGTCCGTTCTGGCAGAATATTTGGTCGATTCACTGGTATACATTGATATCACAAAAGTCTAGGACTGTGCTTGTATCAATTAGGATGATTTAGTCTATTATCTCGCCTTACTGCAACCGCGCTTCTACTAGGGTTAATTCTTTTAGATTTTCTTTACAAAAAGTAACATATACCACAGCAGTCTCCTAAATCATAAATCAGTGTGGCTGCAAGCTTCTAATACAGGACTTACGCAACTGGCACAGGCGATCGCTAAAATATAGTGCTTTTGTACTA
>NZ_CAWUDN010000052.1:0-53627 GCF_963920915.1 Nostoc sp. PCC 9305 | reverse complement strand
TAGCTTGTGGTTGAACTTGTGGTGCAACTTCCTTAGCTTGTGGTTGAACTTGTGGTGCAACTTCCTTAGCTTGTGGTTGAACTTGTGGCGCAACTTCCTTAGCTTGTGGTTGAACTTGTGGTGCAACTTCCTTAGCTTGTGGTTGAACTTGTGGCGCAACTTCCTTAGCTTGTGGTTGAACCTGTGGTACAGCTTTTTTAGCTACTTGTGGTGCAACTTCCTTAGCTGGCTGTTTAACCTGTGAAGTGGCTTCCTTAACTTGCTGTTGAACTAAAGAAACGACTTGCTCAGATAGCTCTTTGGTTGCTTTACCGTTGCCATTACCATTGGTACTTGGCAGATTTTGCTCACCACGGATATCAGATTGAGCGAGTTTCATCAAAGGGGAGTAAATGGCATTGTACATATCCCTTGCCATATTCACCGCACCTTCAAAACCCATATAAGGGCCATTGTGGTAGCCATGACCATTCACATAAGGCAAATGCAACTTCTTCACCAATGCACCCACCCTCGGGCCAGTCAACACCAAATCAGGCTTGACCATCTCCAGCACCTCGAAGAACTCAAGTTCATTGCCATCATCAATATAGATAGTCCCTTCTTCACCTCTGGCAATTACCTTTTCAAAATCCTCTTGGTGTCCAAACTTGGACGACATCGCCACCACTTTCATCCCCAAATCGTCTTCCAGCGCTTTCGTCCAGTGCCACAAACGCGGGCCACCAGTCCAAATACAGACCTTTTTCCCAGTCAAGCGCTCTTTATACCAAGCTAACTTCGACTCATATTTAGCGACTTCTTCAGCAATCACCGCTTCGGCTCTATCTTCAATCCCAAAGAAAGCCCCGATTTTGCGTAACCCTTCCTTGGCATAGTCAAAGCCCCAAGTATCCACATCGATACGAGGAATGCCGTATTTTTTCTTTAGCTCATTGGCAATATATCCCGCAGAACGCGCACAGTTGGTAACATTCAACTGCGCTCTGTGCATTCCACGCAATGAGTCATAAGTACCATTGCCAGTAAAATGGGCAATAATTTGCACACCCATTTTTTCCATATACTTTTCAAGGACAAAGGTATCTCCTTGAATGTTGTAATCACCAATGACATTGATAGTATATGGGCTGGTAATTTCTGGCTCATAAGTTCCAACCTTGTCAGTCATCCACCCCATATTGAACACGTGGTGTCCTTTGGATTGACTCACCCCAGCAAAACCCGGACACTCCACAGTGAAGATATCCACATCACCAAGTTCTTTTTCTACTTCTTTGACTACAGGCTTAATATCATCGCCAATCAAAGCAGTAGAGCAGGTGGTGTACACCATCATCCGCTTGATGTCAGGAAATTCGGCAAAGGCTTCCAGCATCGCTTTTTTCAGCAGCTTTTCACCACCGAAGACAACATGCTGTTCCTTCATGTCCGATGACCAGACATATTTGAGTTGGAAGTTGCCATTGTCGCTGGGATAGCGTTTGGTATGCCATGTATCATAAGCACAGCCCACAGGCCCATGTATCAACTGGATAGTGTCTTTGAGAACACCACCAATTACTAGCTTTGCACCACAATAACTGCATCCGCGCTCAGATAATGAGCCAGGAATGGTTTCGACGTGGGCGCTAGGGAGAAACTGGGTTGTATCTTCTCCTTTCTCTTTAATATATATGTGCTTCTCCCGTTCGGGAATCGTTTCGTCGCACTTAAACAACTTCATTGGCATGGCTGATGGCTCCAGTTGCAATTTATCAGAAGACAGACTCTTCTAATATGTAATTTTTGTCAGAAACTTGTTGGAGTTCCTTGATTTCAAAATCCTATCAACCTTTCTAATTAATAATAGTAAAGCTGATAACAATAACGCAAATTAATATTGCAAAATAGTCATTAATCCAGTTTATAATAGACAGTTCTGTATAGATTCAAAGTAATCCCATTCATTCTATATAAAAGACTTTGAGTCAAGAGAGTAGACAGACTATTCTAACTGGAAATGAAGAGGCAAATGATTTAATTTCTGTCCTCACTATAGATATCTCACCAAAGAAAAATCGACGATATTTTCTCAACTTTCAACAACAGAATAACGCAATTATCGGCTTTGAGGCTCTCTAGATGATGACTAATTGTAACCACGAATACTCTTTGTAAATTAATTGATCAGCGCAAGTAAATTGGCCAGATGTATGATATTCTTTATTTATAGGGAATCTAAACCACTTCACGCACAAAGGATCTCCAAGCACTTGCGCTGTAGTGATGAAGTCAAATCCCATAAGTTAACCAATTGTTTGATGAACTGATGGTCTTGCTCCACAAGTTTCTGGAGGATTGTGGAAGTACTTGATCGGTAGCAGTTCTGAAGTTCGGGGGGACTTTGGTCTGCTTGCAGTTCATCAATCACTTTTGGGATAAACCTTTTATTATTTACAGATAGTTTTTTCTGAAATCCTCAGAAAAAATCAAAGCTTTGGCGAATGAAAAAATAGAATAAGTAATCGATAAATAATATTATTTGCTATTTAACCAATTGGGTAAAACAAACTTAATTGAACTTCCAGATTAATTAAATAACCTGGTGTTTAAAATGACTAAACCGAAAACAATCCGTAAATCTGTTCGCGATCGCATCCTCAATACAGCATCAGGCTTGTTTTATCGAGAAGGAATTCGCAATGTCGGTATTGACAGAATTGTTGCGGAATCTGGCGTTGCTAAAATGTCACTCTACAATCATTTCAAGTCAAAGGATGCATTAATTGAAGCGTGGCTGCGACAACAGGATGAACAATGGTGTGAATGGCTCAAAACCACGATTGAGCAACGAGCTTCTAACCCATCCCAACAACTATTGGCAATATTCGATGCCCTACGGGAATGGTTTGAGGGCCCAGATTTTCGAGGTTGTGCATTCATTAATGCTTCAGTGGAACTAGCCAATGCTGACCACCCTGGACATAGAGTGGCATTAGAGCATCAACAATCTATCTACCACTACATCAAGAGCCTAGCTCAAGCCGCAGAAGTTTCATCACCCGAACAGTTGGCCAGGCAACTGCTTCTCCTCGTGCAAGGTGCGATCGTGGTTGCGATGATGGAAGGAAGTTGGTCAACCGCTTCACAGGCTAAAAAAGTCGCGGCAGCACTAATTCAGACTGCATCAAAATCCGGTGTTGTCGAAACAGTTTTGACTGCCCATTTAGAGTGCTGAGTATATTCATAAACCCGAACAAATACTTGCACCAGATGATGGTTTTAATAAGATAAATACTGCCGCGTGTAAAATTTTAGAATATTTTGCTAATTGGACTGACTAAATTCTTATTTATTCCACTATTTCTAGTATAAAACCGTCTCTCGTTCTAAACAAAATGTGCATCTTTAGGATTGAATGCTAGTTTAATTATCTCATGGGGATATACATTGCCAAATATATGATTCCGAGGCACCCTGGCGATTAAAGTTTGTTCTCCCACCTTAACCCAAATACTACAAATCCCAATACCATTTAAAACCCGTTCAACTAGTCCTTCAATAATTACCGAACACAGTTTGTGTCGCATTGAAGAACTTGCATCGTAAAGATTGAAAGTATCGCCAGATAAACAACATGTAGTAATTGGTTTTGTGATTTCCCCAGGATATAAAAACTCTATCCCGTTTGCAAGTTTGATAAAATTTCCACGGCTACTCCGTTCTACATGGCACGGAATAATATTATCTATCCCTACCAGTCTGGCAAGCTGCTCGTTAGCTGGTCGGCGGATGATAGTTTCCAAGTTATCATCCTGGACAATACAGCCGTCAAATAAAGCGATCGCTCGATCGGCAAAATGCAGTATATCTGTAAAATTATGACTGACTAATATAACTGCCGAACCCCTCGCTTGCACCCATTGTCTAATTTTCTCGATCATCTGGGGACGTATTCCCACATCTAAAGAGGCAGAAGGCTCATCCAAAAGCAGCAATTCGGAATCAGCAACTAAACCGCAGGCAATACAAACTCGTTTCGCTTCACCACCAGACAGAGAACGCGCTGACTGATTTGCTAAGTGTTCACAGCCAAAAGTTGTCAGTGCAGTATGTACCCTTTGCTTAATCTTGTGTGTTGGTGTGCCGCGAAACTTTAATACCTTGGCAACATTATTAAAAACAGTGTCATCCAGTAGTAAGGTTTCCTGAAAGACCAAAGCCGAACGACGACGCAACAATGTTTTATTGGTATTACGGACATCCTCTCCAAATAATTGCATCTCACCACGGTAAGGTTGCAAAAGATTGATTGTTCTTAGCAAAGTGCTTTTACCAGCGCCATTGGGGCCAAGTACAGCAACCAATTCTCCAGGGCGGACTGTAAAATTTTCAATTGACAGGATATTTTTACGTGTTTTGCTATCAACGCTAACCTGCCGCATATTCAGGACATATTCGTTAGTATTCATAGAATTTTCTTGTCATGCTGTAAGATAGTCAGCAACACGATCACGGTGTATGTGATGATGAGGAGGATGTATGCGATCGCCATTGCAACATCGTAATTTCCTTTCCCTACCTCCGTAACGATCGCTGTAGTCAAGACTCTAGTCTGTCCCTTAATATTGCCGCCCACCATCATGGATGCACCAACTTCTGAGATGACGCGACCAAAACCAGCCATGATTGCAGCCATTAACCCTAACCGTGCTTCCTTGATTAGCAACCAGTTGGCTTGCCACTGTGTCGCCCCCATTGATAACAATCGCCAGCGTAGCTTCGGATTAATACTGATAATTGCCGCAAAACTGAAGCCAGCAACAATTGGAAAAGCGATGATGGTTTGGGCGACGATCATAGCTATGGGTGTATAAATTAAATCCAGATTTCCCAATGGGCCAGATCGCCACAAAAACATACTGACGAATAAACCGACTACGACGGGTGGTAATCCCATACCGAAGTTAATCAAACTAGTCAGAGTTTGCTTGCCGATGAAATCCACTAATGCTAGCCACAGTCCTAATGGTAGTCCCAGTAAAACGCTAATGGCTGTAGCTGTTCCAGATACAAACAATGTCATCGTCATGACTTGGAAAACGTCACTATCACCACTGCTTAATAGCTCAAAAGCTTTGAAAGCTCCTTCGATGATTGTATTCACCTAAAAACCTCGCGGGAGTGTGGAAGCCGCGCACCTTTAGGTCGCGCAGGAAACAAGACTCGGCTATTTTTAAATAGCCATCACTTGTGATATAATTTATCGTATGGAACAAGTACTGACACTAGTTTGCAAGCTTAACCCCACTCCTGAACAAGTTGCCCAAATAGAGGCAACTTTGAAGGCGTTTGCGGATGCTTGCAACTATGCCAATCAGCAAGTTAAACCTCAAATAACAAGCAAGACAACCATTCAAAACATGGTCTATCAAGACTTGCGTTTGTTGTTTGGGTTGTCTGCTAATTTGGCTGTTAGGGCTTGTGCCAGAGTAGGGGCCAACCGCAAAACAGCAAAGCAGCAAAGTAAACCAGTCAAAGACTTTAAGCCTACTAGCGCCGACTACGACGCTAGGATTTTTGCGTTTAGAGAGAAAGACTGGAGTGTTAGCCTGACTTTGCTGGATAGTAGGGAGCATATCAAGATTGATGTTGGCAATTACCAAAGAGGAAAGCTCAAAGGTAAAAAGCCAACATCGGCGCAGTTGTGTAAACATCGGGATTGTTCCTACTATGTTCATATTCAAGTCAAAGATGAAGTTCCTGAACCACTCAAACCCACCAACGTTATTGGTGTAGATTTTGGGCGCAGGGATATCGCTGTAACTAGCAATGGGGATAAATGGGACGGAAAACAAGTAACTGATATTCGGGATAGATATAGCAGAACTAGAGCTTCTCTCCAACAAAAAGCTACGAAAGGCACAAGGTCTACTCGCCGCAGGGCAAAACAGATTTTGCAACGGCTGTCGGGGCGTGAGAGAAGATTTCAGCAATGGCTTAACCATCAAATCAGCTACCAAATTATTCAGCAAGCGAAATCCATCAAAGCAATTGTTGCTATTGAAAACCTGACAGGGATTAGGGAGCGCACCAATCAGCAACCTAGAAACAAGGTTGAGCGCAGACGCTCTAATTCTTGGTCGTTTTATCAATTGCGGTACTTCCTTGAGTACAAGGGCATTAAGGAAGGAGTGGAAGTAGTTGCAGTGCCACCAGCCTACACTAGCCAAACCTGCCACCAGTGCTTGTACATTGGGTTGAGATCCGATAAGCGTTTCAAGTGTGGTAACTGTTCTTGGCATGGTGACGCTGATTTGAATGGTGCAAAAATGATTTCTCTTTTGGGGCAGTCTGTAAGCCTGCCTGGAGGTTCGGGTTATTTGTGCTGTGAACTCAGTACCGATAGCTCAGGGCTACTGAAAGCCCGATGTCTTTAGACCGGGGTAAGCTTACAAATACAAATCTCTTAAAAAATTGGGAAATAATACTCAAATATGCAGTAAAGCAACTCTTAACGAGCTGATACTCAAGTTTCTTTAAAAGCCATAATCTTTCTCCGTTTTACCGGCATCAACATAAAATAGCGGTTGTTTAAACTCTTTTTTCCCGTGGGCTGCAATTATTGTCTGTCCTTCAGGAGATAAGACAAAATTAATAAACGCTTTAGCTCCTGCACTATTGACTCTGGGGTACTTCTTAGAATTTACCTCCATCACATGGTAAAGATTTAACAGTTTCCTATCTCCTTGCACCAGTACAGGCAAAGACAGATTTTTCTGCTGAAATATATACGTTGCCCGATCTGCTAAGGTATATCCCAGTTTTTGATTAGCAACTTGCAAAGTTTCCGCCATTCCTGAACCTGTTTGCTGATACCAAGTTCCAGATGGTGTGATGTTTGCCTGTTTCCATAAATCTTTTTCTAGTTTGTTAGTACCTGAGTCATCACCCCGCGATACAAACAATGCTTGATTTTTAGCAATCAGACTGAACGCTTCCACAGCATTCTTTTTCCCTCGAATCTTTGCTTTGTCTGCATCTGGCCCGACAATCACAAAGTCATTGTGCATTACCAAGTGGCGATTAATCACCGCACCACCCGACAAAACTTTGCGTTCGGCTTTCGGTGAATTGACGAATAGCGCGTCAACCTCACCTTTTTCAGCCAGAGCCAAAGCTTGTCCGGTGCCGACTGCAACCTTTTTCAGCCTATATCCTGTTTTCTTTTCAATCGCCGGAACTAAATCATCTAGCAGCCCACTATCCTCAATACTGGTTGTCATCGCCACAATGACATTTCTACTTCCTGAAGACTGTCCAAAAGTTGGCTCTTGGTTGAATATACTACCAAAGCCGATGCAAAGAATCGCCACGAGAATTACCAAATACCCATGACGCAAAGCCCGATGATTGATCATTGCACTCTCCTAGCAATCTGTGTGCCAATATTCTTTACTATGGCAAGTAAAACTTACATTGAGGAGTATAGGCAAGATTGATTAGGAAAGCAACTATATTTATGTTGTTTTCCAGACAATTTTGATGATGAGAAGAATTCCTGACAAGATGCTGACATCTTAGTTTTTACCCAGCATGGCATTTCTTTAGAAGAACTTGACAGAAGTCCTGGTATAGCTTTAGACCGCTTTGTTTCAGTCATTGTGACGTAGTTTAGAGATATTTGGTGGAATGCGATCGCAGTCTTTGATCAACTGCGATCGCAACAGGTTCGTGTGTCCACGATGGATTTAAGAATAGCAACGGTCGGCATCCAGGCAGCCCTAGATATTAAAGGAGGCTATTCTCCTGGCATCAGTAAGCGGTAAAGGAAGTTTTTACTTACTTGGTTTTGTCTAGCCATTTCTAGAAGTAGTATATCTCCATTTTTGAGGAGGACGAAAAAGCATTGAGCATCGAGGTAATCATCGTTGCGTAATCCTTCATCAGCTACCTTTGTTTCCTCTATGTCTTCATAGTTCAAGTAATGCTCTTTGTCCTCAACGTCTACTACATTAAATACGATCGGCATTGGCTTTTAAGGTACAAGAGTACATTGTCGATCATAAATTGTATAGTTGTTTCAAATCTGTTGGTTTAGTTGCAAAATACAACCCTCCTGGAATGTCCTGGGAGGGTTCTAAGTTAGGCAACTTGGAAATAATTAAGGCAACAAAGCACACTTCAAAATGTCGATTTTGCGTTATCGATTGTTAGTTTTCATTAAAAAGCGGATGCTTTGTCTGTGTTTCCTAGTCACACTCTTTTAGGGCTGATTTCAAACACTGTCAGAGTGAGATAATTCTTTAAGAAAAGGTACAAGTTCATCAAGAGGCATAAGTTATTTGATGAATTTGGGTTGCATCTATTTTAGAGTCTTTCCTTAGCATATTTGCGATCGCCTGAGAAAGTGCTGATGTGTGACTGAGCTAAACTAAACGTATATCATCTCAAAATAAGCAATATGGCTCTGGGCGAAATTTTACCAACTGTCAGTCAACTATCTCATCAAGATAAACTTCGACTAATCCACTTTCTCCTTCTTGCAGTTGCGAAAGAAGAAGGATAAAGCTTAGAAGATACTGAAGAGAGTGATTCAACCAAAGCACTTCTAAATCAACTGGCATCAACTCAAGGAGTTGTCTGGTCTCCTCAAGCAACTCCTGAAGCAATTCAAGCATTGTCAGACCTGCTAGTGGCAGCACAGGGAGCTACAATAGACGGTAAACCTTGAAGTTGCAAAACAAGCGATGAGTACTACGGATAATTCGCCGATTGAGGATAGGTCATCAGCAGATTTAATAGCTGTGACAGAGTTACAGCGCCAGCTTAATGACTTACTCAAGCAACTATCGCCAGAGCGATTACAGGTACTTGCTGATTTTGCAGCTTATTTAGCAAATGCTGAAAGCGAAGCTGCAACCCAAGAACTTTTGGCAATTCCTGGATTGCTAGAGCGAGTCAAGCACTCATCAGCAACTCCTAAAACCCTTTACACACCCTGGAGAAACCTTCGCTCTGATGTATGAAGTTGTTCTCCATCCCGATGCCCAAAAGGTTTATATCAATGCTGATAAAGCCCTAGCAAAGAAAATTGCCCGATGTTTGCAGCAGCTAGAGCAAACTCCCCAGTCCCACCCTAACATCAAAGCCCTTAAGGGGGATTATGCAGGGTACTATCGCTACCGAATCGGCGACTATAGGGTGATTTATTCCATAGACGATGAAGTGGTGCAGGTATTTGTTATAGCGATCGCCCATCGCAGTGAGGCGTATGAACCGTAAGGTTATCTGCGACACGTTAGGCGGAAGGTGTTGTGTAAGTCCTAATAGCTATTTTCCACACAAAAGCTCAGACCACAAAGTATCATTGCCAGATATAAATCAGGATAAACAAAACAATCCAGATGACATCAACAAAGTGCCAGAAAATAGAAGTGGCATTTACACCAAAATGACCTGTGTCGTAGTTACCAGGAATGAAAGAGCGACCAAAAACAAGTATCTGCAACAAAATGCCAGTCAGAACGTGTAAACCGTGGAAACCTGTCAGTAAGTAGAACATCCCACCAAAGACACCTGTGGTAAAGCCAAAAGAAAGATGGCTCCATTCGATCGCTTGTCCGACTAAGAAGTAACTTCCCATTGCGATGGAAAGCATTAGAAACTGGCGAAATGCTATCACGTCGTGACGTGCAAGGGCGCGTTCTGCCAAGTAGATGACAAAGCTACTAGAAACAAGAATTACCGTATTAATTGCCGGATCTCTGACTTCCAGTCCAGAAACACCAACTGGTAGCCAGTCAGGATTTGCTGTTTTATAGACAATATATGCTGTAAAAAAACCGAGGAAAATGAAAGTCTCTGACAGCAAGAAGACAATGAAGCCGAACATCTTGCTGCCTTCTTCATCATGGGTATGCTCGTGTGAGGGATAATGTGATTCTTCTGAAATGATGGAACTATCCATTGCTTGAATACTCCTAAATATAGGTTAGTGGTAGCCAAAGTAAGTACAAATTTTGGCAAGAAATTCCTCTTTAACCTCTTAACTCTGTGTTCTCTGCGCCTCTGCGGTTCAATTACTTTTTAACCGCAGAGACGCAGAGGGCGCAGAGAAATTCGTTGTATAACGTCTGTACAATATCGCCACTAATGCTCGGCTACCAATGGTTCAGATTTACCGTAGCCGTAGGGTTCACCTAGAACAACTGGAATTTCCTCAAAGTTCTCAACAGGAGGTGGTGAAGCAACTAGCCACTCCAGTCCAATTGCTCGCCAAGGATTCTTCGGTGCTTGTTCGCCATGTATCCAAGAACCAATCATATTCAGAATGAAGGGTAAAGTGGATACACCTAGTAAAAATCCGCCGATACTGGCGATAATATTCCAAAATTCATACTCTGGGGCATAAGAAGAAACTCGACGCAACATTCCCTGTAATCCTAGTGGGTGCATTGGAAAGAAGTTGAGGTTAGTGCCAATGAACGCCAGCCAGAAGTGCAACTTGCCCAAGCCTTCGTAATACATACGTCCAGTCATCTTGGGGAACCAGAAGTAAATAGCAGCAAACATCCCCATCGTGACTGTACCATACAGAACATAGTGGAAGTGACCCACCACATAGTAAGTGTTGTTGACATGGACATCAATGGGAACAGAGGAAAGGGTGATGCCAGTGATACCTGCAAATACAAACAATATTAATGCACCAAACGCAAACAACATTGGTGTATCAAATCGGAGCTTGCCACCCCAAATCGTTGCAGTCCAGGCAAACACCTTAATGCCAGTGGGGACAGAAACGAACATTGTTGTGAGCATGAAAAACAGCCGCATCCAGCCTGGAGTACCACTGACGTATAAATGGTGTACCCAGACTATACCGCTAACTCCAGCTATGAGAAGTGATGAAATGGCGACAATCTTATAGCCAAACAGAGGTTTACGAGCAAAAACAGGAAATATCTCTGAAAAGACTCCAAAGACCGGCAGAATGATTACGTAAACAGCAGGGTGAGAGTAGAACCAGAAAAAGTGCTGAAATAGAACAGGGTCGCCTCCCTTGGTGGGGTCAAAAAAGCTAGTTCCAACTGTTAAGTCGAGTAAAAGCATGACTGCACCTGCTGTTAAGACAGGTAGTCCAAACAGTTGGATAATCTGGGCGCTGAATACATTCCAAACAAAGATGGGCATACGGAACGGTGTCATACCAGGCGCACGCATCTTCACAATCGTGGTGACAAAGTTAATCGCCCCCATAATTGAGGAAACACCTGATATTGCCACTGCTAGAAGCCAGATTACTTCACCATTGATTAAGTTGCCTGTCGGGTTTTGCAGACTAACGGGAGGATATGACCACCAACCGGCTTGCGCTGGCCCACCGGGTACAAAGAAGCTGGCCATCAGTAGGATAGCAGCGATCGGTATCATCCAGAAGGCGACAGCATTGAGTCTGGGAAACGCCATATCTCGCGCCCCAATCATCAGAGGTACAAGATAGTTAGCAAAACCTGTAAGTATGGGGAATGTCCATCCAAATAGCATCACAGTGCCGTGCATGGTGAACATTGCATTATAAACACTACGGTCAACGAGGTCTGATTCTGGGGTAATCAATTCCCCACGAATGATCATTGCAAATATGCCACCAACTAAAAAGAGAATGAAAGCGGTAACAATGTACTGAATACCGATAACTTTGTGGTCTGTGCTAAAGCTAAAGTATTGCTTCCAGTCTGTTCTAGGTTCCTGTTGAGGTGCGTCACTTGTAATGTCTTCAACGGAAATATTTGTCATTGTCTTTTATGCTTTGTTTTTTGTCATTTGTCACTTGTCCAAAACAGACGCGATTAATCGCGTCTCTACGACTAATTGCTGTAATTAACTACAGGGGCTTGTGCAGGTGCTACCGTAACCCAGCCTTTGATTAATTCTTTTGATTCTTGGGCGTATTCGGAAGCTGCTTGATTATTTGCAGTACATGGTTTACGATTTGCCGCTTCTGCAAGCCACTTTTTGTAATCTTCAGGGGACTCGACAACAACATTCGCCCGCATGGTTGCAAAATAAGTACCGCTAAATTCGGAATCGGTCAATTCATATTTACCAATACGGATAGGGGTGAATTCAAAGTCAATGTTGCGGTTGGGAATAATATCTTGCTTGACTCGGAAAGCCGGAATATAAAAGCCGTGGAGAACATCCTCAGATTGCATAGCTAGACGGATGCGATGATTGACGGGTAAATGTAGTTCGGTGCTGGTAATTCCTGTTTTTGGATAGCGGAAAACCCAAGCCCACTGTTTGGCATTAACTTCAATGTCTTCAAATGGGATTACATTTGATGTAGCATCAGTTGATACAATTGAGGAAGTCGGGGAGGCGGAAACTATCCCTGCATCTCCGTTAATTGGTGCAGCAGATGCCGATTTCATCCCTATTGGAATATGCAGATGCATAGCTTCCATTGGGCCTTGAATCCCCATTTGCTCGTAGATTTGGTAGCTGTAGGTGGCAATCCAAAACACTAGCAATACAGGAATTGTAGTCCAGACAATTTCTAGTGTGATATTTCCTTCAATTGGGGGGCCATCGCTGGTATCATACTCCTCTGCTCGATGGAAAATCGCTGAGTAGATAAGTGTTCCCGTGACTCCAAGGAAAATAAATGCTCCCAGCGTGATTAAAAAACTAAACAACTTATCGACAAGCTGCGATTCTGCTGCGGCTTGAGGAGGCATCCAGGAATACGTCCACTGCCCTATCAAAAGACTAACAGCAGTTAAGGCGATCGCGATCGCACTCAAGATCAAAATATTTCGGATTTTCATAGCCATAAAAGTCATTGGTCATTAGTCATTAGTCATTGGTCATTAGTATCTATACAAAGGACAAATAACGAATGACAAAGGACAAATTGGGGTCTTTACCCAAGCGCAATAACATATCAGCAGTATTGTGAACCCCAAACTCAGCAGCTAAGTGCGCTCCTAGCGTACCGTGGATAAACATGATGAACATGATGAACAGCCCAGAAACTAAATAAGTCCACTGCACTTGTTGACTGTCATCCTGATGCCAAATATAGCGTTGAAATCCTCTCCAAATAGCCATCCCAAGAATCAGCGCTAGTAGAAAAACACCACCCACTCCATGCCAAAGCATTGTTTCCATTGCTTCCAATCCCCAGGCACTCTTTACCCCAGTCAGGGGTTCTGCCAACATGATTTCGTAAAAACCTGCTGCTACCGTAAAAATTGTGATGAGTGCCGAACCTAGCATATTGTACCAGCCAGCATCAAAGAAGCTGGAACGAGTGGCAGGAACTGCTAGAAACTTGAAGATTGGTTGTTGTAGCGGGAAGAACGCACCAATTAAATCAAAGGTAATACCAAGGATGAACAAACCTATAGTGAGATGAACTAAATTTGGGTGAATGGGTATAGTGTAGGGCAACCCATTTGCTCCCATCTGAGTCTTTAATTGCTCAATAACTTCAGGGTTCATTGCAGTAAGCCCTCCTTTATAGCTTCAACAACTGGTACAGTGTGCAACCCATATACCCAAACCAATTCATCTCCGAAATACACTTGTATGCCTACCAAAACAGTCAAAAGTAGACTTGCTGCTAGGTAATAAACTGATATCTTTTCTGGAGTGCGGCAATGAATCACGTAACGCCAAGCTGTAATAGCTGCCAGAATTCCTGCAAGTGACCAGCCAAGGAGTGTATGTAAATTAAGTACTGGTTGAACTGCGTTATAAGGTTGTGCTAAACCTGCTTCAAATTGACCAAAAATAACGGCGATGAAGAT
The DNA here is from genome assembly GCF_963920915.1 of Nostoc sp. PCC 9305. Lineage (NCBI taxonomy): Bacteria > Bacillati > Cyanobacteriota > Cyanophyceae > Nostocales > Nostocaceae > Nostoc > Nostoc sp. PCC 9305. The sequence continues at coordinate 39,825 of NZ_CAWUDN010000052.1, read as the reverse complement.
GGAGATTGTAGCGAAAAACATATTCCACCAACTCACCTCAAAAAGACGGTAGTTGCTAGTAAAGTATCCAATGACATCACACACGAAGGCAAACAAGACCATCGCAATCACAAAATGGACAATGATGGGATGTATCGTATCAGGATACGGTAAATTATGGTTATTCAGAAGATTCTCAAGCATGGTATTCTACTCATGTGTTAGTTAGTGTTTAGTGCTTAACAAGCAATACTTCACAATTTTTTGATTTCTACAACGATTTAGATTGCACTTAAATCCTTCTAAATAACAACAGCAATTCTGATGAGGAGAATTCTTTCACAGAGTAGCTTAAGTCTGATAGGTAAAAGCTCGCTGGAATGAATATAGAATAGCAAGTTATCGAAAAAGGTTTTACTCGTTGGTAAATGATGATGAACGAGTTACTACTTTCCATTTGTGAAGTCAAACAATGTATGAAACAGAAACACAAGGATATTAAATCTCTGCAATATCGCTTGGAATCTGATACACATGATCAAATAGGCTTTGGATATTATTATGCCCTAAGCTCATAATGAGAATTGCTGGTCTTGGAGTCTACTTTATTTTTTTGAAGAATTTTGTACTTTTGATTCTCCATATATAAAGAATATCATACATTTATTAAAAATACTTGCGATCTCCAACTAATTTTCAAACAGTATTTGTAGTTACAATTAATCAGAAGCTAAAGTATTCTCAGCCAACAATTGCTTTTTTTCTGTTGCTTCTGGGTTAGCAATTTTGACCTGTTCAAGAAAACGAGATATCCAAGGTAAAGCCACCATAATTCCTGTTAAAACTAATAAAAATACAGCTATTCCATAAATTTGGTCACGAGGAATTTCGAGTACACCGCGTAAAATAACCTCTCTTAAAGCAGAAACAATAGTAATTTCTACTGCTGCTGTTACGGATGTACGCTGTTGTTGTAGATGATCGATTAACAGACGAAATAACTCTACTAAAATCAAAATGAACAGGATATCAGATGTTACTTGCCGCAAATCTAATGGATTCAAAAAGGAGAAGAACATATCTCCGAGTCGGATGAGCATTACACAGAATAAACCAAGGCAGAGAGAAATTATAATAAAGTCTTGGAAAAATTCCAGGTTACGTACAATTGTATTTCTTTGTAACCAGTTGCTGAACTTTGAAGTTATTCCTTTTAGCATGGTATTTCCTAACAGACTAGATTCATTTATCTCCATAACTGAAATAGTGCTGAGTATCTAGCATCGATTACTCAGCACTTGGAACTGTATTCAATCCCCATTATTTAGCTGTGGGGTTTAACTCAGCCCTATTAAACTATTTGGAACCGTTGAGTTTATGTGCGGTTTCGGCAGTTTTCATCTTTGATGCTGCGGTTGTTAAGTTATTCGCAGCTTTGACGATCTCTTCTAAGGTTTCGTTAACCAGATTCTCATCAAGGGAGGTTTCTGATAAGTAGGTTTCGATGAAAATCTCCACTCGACTAACAATTATTTTGCTTTGAGAGCGTAGTCTGTTGAGGTCTTTGGTAGATAGATTATTCATTGTTTGAAGCTCCTTTGGTTTTGCGAGGTAATTCTACATTTTTGATCAGCAATTCTCAGTCAAAGAGCGATTCTTACAGGTTAGCCCTTTTTTGAAAGATAAAGCTTGCTGGAATACCCATTAAATTGTTCGCCTGTTGACTGCTTAAATGCCTTCAGATTCCCCAAATTCGTACAAAGGTTTCAAGCAGGAGAATTGCTATATTTGACAAGTTAGCGAGTCTATTTTAGAGGATATCTGAAAAGCTTTTTTGTATACGCCTAATCCTTGGAGATCCCCCTAAATCCCCCTTAATAAGGGGGACTTTAAGACTCTTATTCCCCCCTTTTTTAAGGCGGGTTAGGGGGGATCAAGAAATATTTGATACTTCTCAGACATCCTCTTAGGACTTACGCACTGAAAACTAAGGTTTGAGATTGCTTCTATTGGAGATGCTGCACTCGCAATGACATAATTTTGTCACGGTGCGTAAGTTCTTATCTATTGCTTAGACTTACGCACCGAAATCGTCTTTTGAGACTGAGTGTAGGGTTTTGAGTCTTTAAGCGTCAAAAGCTTTGGTGCAGATATCAGAAGTTCTCCTTTAGTCGCCGCTCTTGCTAGCTTACTTAAGATTAAGGGTACGGTGAATGCTTAGAGTTCTCTGTGTCTTTTGGCTGTTGATTCCTTTTATAACAACTTGAAGCCGAAGTTATTCAGAGTCTCACGCAAATCTTTACACCCTTTTAAATAGTCTAAAGTGGCTATTCGCTCGGCTGAATGTTGCGACCAATCACCAGCAACATTCATCTTTTGTTCAGTGTAGAACTCTTTCATGATATCGTTATAGTGAGCGATCGCCTCATCTTGCTCTGCCAATTTATAGGTTTCCCGGTGGAATACAGCTGGCTGAGGTAGGCGCGGCTTAACAACAGGTTGTGCTTCAGGATTGGGATAACCCACACACAACCCAAACACAGGGAACACAAAAGGCGGCAAATTCAACAATGTGGCTACCTCTTGAGTACTTTTGCGGATTGCGCCGATGTATACCGTTCCTAAACCAACAGATTCAGCAGCGACAATCGCATTTTGCGCTGCGACTGAAGCATCGACTATTGCTTTAACCAACAGTTCTACGTAATCCAGAGCTACGGGAGTTAGTCCGCGAGTGTCAGCAACATGAGCCAGACGACCTAAATCTGCTAACCAAACGAAGAATACGGGAGCTTGGTTAATCCATACTTGGTTATTAGCCAGCCTGCATAATTCTGCTTTGCGTTCTTGATCTTCAACTGCTACCACACTCCAGGTTTGCATATTAGCTGAACTAGGAGCAGATTGAGCAGCAGCAACTAGCCATTCTAGGGTTCCTGGTGGTAAAGGATCAGATAGATAAGACCGGACTGAACGGTGGGCTATTAGCGTTTCTAGAGAGGCGTTCCAGTCAATTTCGTAATTGAAGGGAACTTCACCGTAGCGCGATCGCAGTAGTTCTGTAGGATTGGTCATAGTCAGCTTTTGAACCTGAACACTTTTTTACGATTAAGGAAAACAAGGAGGAAGCAGAAAATCAGGAGGCTGATTAACTGACAAAAATAGAGAGAAAAGACTTGATTACTACGCAGCTAGCTGGGTTTCTCCGAAATCTGAAATTAGATCGTTCCGAAAAAAAGCAACTCGTAAGGCTAGCCGATACTCAGATGCAGGACAAGTAAGCGGAGTTACCGTATGCCAAGAATTGTCAGAACGTGCGATCGCAACTGACGAATCACTAAGGGGTAGAATATCTTGGAAGGCAGATTCCGGCTGGGAATCTTTGAGAATTCGCAAACAGCCTCCCCAATCTACAGACCATTGTTGATTGAAAAATAGCAGATGAGTTAAAACTTTGTTCCGCTCGTCTGTATGAGGGTGATGCAACTGTCCTGAGCTATACCGACGAAATCCAATATCCATTACACAGTCTTTTAGTTCCAACCCAGACATTTCAGCTATGGCTGCGCGGTAAGAATCTGTCCACAATCCTTCTATCAACTGTCGCCAGACTTTACTCAGGTGTCTCAAGTCATAAGTAAGTCTGCCTTGTGCCATCCGCTCTCGCCAGCGATTATCGCTAGATTTGAGCATCAAGGAAATATCCTCGCTAGTTGCAAGCATTTTTCCCCAAGAATATCCATATCCCTCTCCCTCCGACAGGCGAAACTCTTCGTGGGGAAAACTCGCAGTTAGTTCTAAGCTTGCTTCTGGTGAAAGCAGGTTTTTGATCAAAGCCCAATTGTATGGGACTTTTTGCATTGCTGTGGTACGAATGGAATCAAAATTAAGCATGGTAGAAAAAACGCTTTACTAAAATTAACCAATCATGATTACCCTGGACATCAAGTGGTATTGGAGGATCAAAAATCGATTTACCTCTGCATCAAGAAGCTTGGCTCAAGCCACAGAAGATTATTGTAGAGACGGCGATTTATCGCGTCTCTTGCTTTAACCAAACCGTATTGAGAGTTATTCCAATCAATTTCGTAATTGAAAGGAATTTCACGCGATCGCAATAATTTTGTAAGATTTGTCATAGTCAATTTTTGAACTTGAACGCTTTTTTACAATTTCAGAGGGATTACCAACCCCATTGCAAATTTGTTTAGGTGCAAGACAACTCGCTTTACCAATAGCGGTTTTTCACCACTGCTCAAAATAAGTCCAGATCGATCTCCCCAGAATCAAATTGCTTTCCCTGCTGTTTGAGTGATTGTCCTTGGAGACTACGCAATAGGGAGCGCAAAACATCAGTCTTAGTGCGTTGGAACTGCTTGCAGTACTCCTCTAGAAGTTGCCGTTCTTCTGGAGACAATTGAAAAGTGATCCATCCTTGCTCTTTTCTCGGCATAGCTGTTACCAACATAATTGGTAATATTCTAGCAGTTGGTACAATAACTGCAATCGCTAACCAGGGACGGAATTGTGATGCTTTCTTAACCTTCCCGACTCCTCATTGAGTTCACCTTTGGGGAACAAAACTCAGGAGTTCTTCAACAGTGAGACTGCGCTTAACTTTTACAGACTCATGCTTTACAGCATCCAGCACTGATTGAATTTCTGGCTGACTGAGTATGATTCCATGTTCTTGCAGCACACTGATGATCAGATGCCGACCGGAATGTTTGCCTACAACAAGGCGACGTTCCCAACCAACATCTTCCGGCGCAAAAGGTTCGTAAGTACCAGGATTTTGCAACACACCGTGAGCATGAATCCCTGACTCGTGTGCAAAAGTATTTTCACCCACGATCGCTTTCCAGGGAGGAACCGGCCAATTAGCAGCTTTAGCAACTAACCGTGACAGTTCCAGCAACCGTTTTGTATTAATACCTGTTGGGATGTTGTAGAGGTGTTTCAGTGCCATCACAATTTCTTCCAGCGCCGCATTACCTGCGCGTTCACCAATCCCATTTACTGTAGTGTTAACTGATCGCGCTCCTGCTTCAATACCAGCTAGCGAGTTCGCCATTGCCAGTCCAAAATCATTATGCGTGTGCATTTCTATGGGAATGAATAGATGATGCACAAGGGAGCGAACTTTGCTGTAAGTGTTCAGAGGGTCGAGAATTCCTACAGTGTCACAAAAGCGAAACCGGAAAGCTCCCAACTCTTGAGCATAATACGCCACATCCAATAGAAAAGATGGATCGGCTCTGGAAGAATCTTCTCCGCCAACAGATACAGCTAAACCGCGATCGCAAGCGAAATTAATCGCATCCCGCAGCAGATCCAGCATTACCTGCTGCTTGCCCCCAAACTTAGCGGCAATCTGAATTTCTGAGACGGGAACGGAAATATGCACCCGTTCCAAACCACAATCTATAGATGCCTGGATATCGGACAATTTAGCACGGTTCCAACCAAGTAACTGGGCATTTAATCCCAGATTAGCGATCGCTCGGATCGACTCTGCTTCTTCTTGTCCCATTGCCGGAACGCCAATTTCCAGTTCTGGAACACCAATGGCATCAAGAAAAGTAGCGATCGCAATTTTTTCTTCAACATTAAAGGCTACACCTGCCGCTTGTTCGCCATCTCGCAAGGTTGTATCGTTAATGTGAACGGGATGTTTATTCATCGTGAAGTCATGATTCATGATCAGCTAACTTGTTGAGTGATTTTGATTTGCTTCAGTAATTCGCAATTGAAAGACAGAGCAGCTAACTTGAGTTGTGGAAAGTAAAAGACATATTTTTTAGCCGTGGGTTAATAATTACAAATTACGTTAGCGACGCGAAAAGCGAGTCTGCGTGCGTAATTACGAATTACGAATTACGAATTACGAATTATTTAAATATTTGCTACAACTTCCCCAATCTTGCTAGTGTCATAGCCGCCGAGAATCTCTAATTGCGATCGCACTAGCTGATGTCCCAAGATACTGAGGAACTGTTTTACTGGTTCTTCTTCCAAGTATTCTTTAATAATCACCAAGTCGTATCGCGCACTATGAAGGGGGATAAATCCCAACCCAAAAGCAGCAGCTATAGATGCCGTACTGATCCCTGCATCAGCAATTCCTGAGACTACAGATAAGGCAACATCTTGATGGCTGTGGACGATATGGGTAAATCCTTTCACAGTCTGGGATGGCACTCCTTCTTCTTGGAGTTTCCGTTCTAAAAGCATCTGACCGCCAGAACCCGCTTCATGGGTAACAATAGTTGCTCCAAATTCTACTAAGTCGGAAACTGTTTTAATTCCCCTTGGGTTTCCTGGTGGGACTAACAAACCTTCTTCCCAAACTCCAAGGGTAATCAAAACGGCACTCTTGCCTGTTAAGGCTTCCCGCACAAAGGGAATGTTATGTTCCCCAGTTTTGGGATCGTATAAGTGCATTCCTGCAATATGAACTTCACCTTTGCACAGACTATGCAATGCAGCCTTGCTGTGGGCGAAACGATAATGAATTCGCAGTTGCGGATGCCAACGTTCAGTTGCTCTTGCCAAGAGGGAAAGCACAGGTGTACAACCAGCAATCACAACTGTATTGTGTAGTTTGTCTATATCATCCAGAATCCGAACCAGGACTTTATTTGTAACGTTTTGGTTTTGTGCTTCACCCTCCGATTGACGCTCATTACTAGCTACTTCTGACGCTAAGGGCAATTTGCTGATGCTGGGTAACTCTTCCACCCTTGGGGATTCCTTAGCATCAGGGTAGATCGCTGCAAGCGTCTCACCATCAGCTGGAATCATTTCGATCCGAAAAGCATCATTCCCAACGAGGGGATAAGCTATCCATTGATCCCCAACCCGCGCTAGACTAACTCGCGATCGCTGTTGCTTAGGGACTGATCCCGCAAGAATTGCCTCAACTTCTGGTAAATCTTCTTCAAACCAGAATAAGTCCTCGACTTGGCAGCCAAGAGCTTTGGCTAAACGCAGCGACATAGCAACAGAAGGAGCATATTGCCCTAGTTCCACACCACCAATACTCTGACGAGTTACGCCAGCTATATTAGCTAATTCTTGCTGACTCATACCCAAGCGAGTTCTAATTGACTTCAGGTTATTGCAAAGATTCACATCCAGTTTCATGAGGCTGTATATCTCCGTTAGAAAAAGCCACAGCAGACAAACTTAAATCTGTTGGGTCAATCGCAAGGTTTTCTCGTATTTGCCGCTTTTGTTGTCAGACATATTGATGTTTTGACAATTTTGCTTATTTTCTGCAAGCATAGCATACATATCGCTAAAATACTTGCATTTTTGGATACTATTTTAGTGATTTAGCAATCGCAGTCGGCAAGCTACATCACCAACAGAAAACTTAGTACAGCTTTGCATTAATTCGTAGCGAATGGACTCAAACAGACTTTGCGTTACTCTGCGCTATACTCTGCGCCCCTTTGCGTTTAAATTTCAACCCTCAATTCGCCACGGTTTCACGCAAAGCTGTACTTAGTCCGAGTGCGGTAAATCCTGATCTAAATGCCAATTGCCTTTTTTAGTTGGTACTGCCACCCACTGGAGTTCCAACCATAAGATCGGGTTCTTTTCCTTCAACCTTGAGGCGGGATCGCGAATAATGCGTGTGGCATTTATGCAAACAGCCTGACATATCCCCAAATCTTGAGCAACGCCTCTGAAAACATCTTTGTTGTCATTAATTGAGGCAAACAGCATATTAGGATAATAAACAACAAAATGTTGTATAAGTTTTGGAGGGCAGCCCCAGTAAGAGTTTACGAGTTCGACGTGGCAGTACTGGAGCAACTCACCTACTTTGGCACAGCGTTCCTTGACTACGGTGATAAATTTTTGGACTAAAACCTCTTCGGTCAACATAATGAGTTCTCCTCCTTCAATGAGGTAGACGAATTTTGGCGTGGTTCAGAACGCCGATTTCTCAAATGGTGGTAAGAAGTTTACGCAGTTTTTCTGCTTTTTCGAGTCAGAGATCGCCAATTGCTCCAGACACTTTGTATGAGGGATAACCCCTACTGCATCGTCCTATTCAAGAGGTATCTCCGAAAATGAATCTGCAACCTTTGTAGAGTTTGGGCTAATACCTAATGTCTGGAGGTGTCTAAACAACCCAAACTGTACCAGCAGTTCCTCTAGCTGATCGTTAGACATAGATTTCGGAGTGACAAAATCTGTATTCTGGTCAATTGCCATTGCTAGGTTGCGATAGTGTTGCGCCTGTTCAGACTCAGGAGCATACTCAATCACCGTCTTGCGGTGGAACTCTGCTTGCTGCACCATATTGTCTCTGGGTATGGAGTAGATCATTTGAGTCCCCAGTTTCTCTGCCAGAGCCTCGATCAAATCATCTTCCTCATCGACTTTGCGAGAGTTGCAAATCAATCCTCCCAGACGTATACCGCCTATGGGTGCATACTTTTGAATACTTCGGCAGATGTTGTTGACGGTATACATTGCCATAATTTCCCCAGAAGTGATAATGTAAACCTCTTGAGCTTTGCCTTCACGAATGGGCATGACAAATCCACCGCATACCACGTCACCCAGACCGTCATAAAATGTATAATCAAGTCTAACTGCATCATCATAAGCACCAAGTTGTTCCAGCAACCCAATTGATGTCAGAATGCCTCTACCTGCACATCCTACACCAGGTTCCGGCCCACCCGATTCCACACACAGCGTCTTCCCCCATCCCACCTGGCGGAAGTCTTCTAGATTCAAATCATCATCTTCTTCTTTACGCAACGTGTCGAGTACAATCTTCTGGTGGAATCCCCCCAAGAGGAGCCGGGTGGAGTCTGCTTTTGAGTCACACCCTACAACCATCACCTTACGATCCAGATCAGTGAGTCCAGCCACTACATTTTGAGTTGTTGTGGACTTGCCAACTCCCCCTCTTCCATAAATAGCGATTTTCCGCATAAAAACCTCAATAATGGCGCAGACTTATTAATTCGGCTCCCAGATTATGGTGTAATCAAGCAGAGTATTGAATCAAATTGGAGTTGTAAATCTTGAAAGTATTTACTACCCAGTTTGTGACTGAATTGATGCTGTTAGATAGTGGACATCAACCGTCTATCCAGCACTATAAATATTGCAGTTATTTGCTAGAAGTTAAACAGCTTCTTACAGATATGGCAGTAAATATTAGCGGGATGCGAGATACAACAAGGATGCTAAAAATTAGTTCCAATTCTGTCACCAAAAATCCAAAAAACTTCCACAGATACGGCAGGTGAATGAGAAATTTCTGTTTACTCACAGCAAGACAAGTATTATTTTCGCTGCAAAGAAGATACATAAAAAAATCAGTCCAGCCTACGCTATGGCAACAGCTTCGCCAAACGAAAAACCGATTTTTAGGCGGTTTTGCTCCACTTCGATTAACGTTATGCCATCACCAATAACTGATGAGGCTGGTCTGATACTCACTTCAAAGGAATCTAAGGAGTTTTTATTCTGGTTTTAGATTCCCTATAAATAAAGAATATCATACATCTGGCCAATTTACTTGCGCTGATCAATTAATTTACAAAGAGTATTCGTGGTTACAATTAGTCATCATATCGAGAGCCTCAAAGCCGATAATTGCGTTATTCTGTTGTTGAGAGTTGAGAAAATATCGTCGATTTCTCTTTGGTGAGATATCTATATTGAGGACAGAAATTAAATCATTTGCCTCTTCATTATATGAGTCGAAGTTAGCTTGGTATAAAGAGCGCTTGACTGGGAAAAAGGTCTGTATTTGGACTGGTGGCCCGCGTTTGTGGCACTGGACGAAAGCGCTGGAAGACGATTTGGGGATGAAAGTGGTGGCGATGTCGTCCAAGTTTGGACACCAAGAGGATTTTGAAAAGGTAATTGCCAGAGGTGAAGAAGGGACTATCTATATTGATGATGGCAATGAACTTGAGTTCTTCGAGGTGCTGGAGATGGTCAAGCCTGATTTGGTGTTGACTGGCCCGAGGGTGGGTGCATTGGTGAAGAAGTTGCATTTGCCTTATGTGAATGGTCATGGCTACCACAATGGCCCTTATATGGGTTTTGAAGGTGCGGTGAATATGGCAAGGGATATGTACAATGCCATTTACTCCCCTTTGATGAAACTCGCTCAATCTGATATCCGTGGTGAGCAAATGAAAACTATTATCGCTGAAGAAAAGAGTAAACTTGGGGAAAGTGAAGTAGAACAATCCAAATCTTTTGATATTACATCAACCGAACCTATCGCAGGATTTGAAAGTTCAGAGATTAATACTCAGCCATTTCTACTACCTGCTGATAAACCATTACATCGGGAGAGCGAAATAAAACAATCTAAATCTTTTGATATTACATCAACCGAACCTATCGCAGGATTTGAAAGTTCAGAGATTAATACTCAACCATTGCTAATAGCTGATAATCAACCCTTACCTCAATGGCAGCAGATTGGTGGTAAATTCTCTGCATTTTTGGAGAAATTGCCTAAATACTTAGGTAGTTTTTCCACTGAATACCAGATGCCAGTTATTTGTTTTACTACAATTATTACAGCGACTGTTGCAGTTAAAATAATTCTAGCTGTATTAGATGTAATAAATGACATTCCCCAGTTAAATCTAGTTTTTGAGTTGACTGGAATTGGTTACTTAATCTGGTTTTTTTTCCGATATCTATTCAAAGCTTCTACTCGGCAAGAATTAGCTGCACAAATTAGTTTTATCCAAAAAGAAATTGTCGAGGGACAAGATTAATAAGCTGTTATGCCTCCACATTTGCTTTCTTTCATAGTGAAAGAAGGCACAAAGCAAACAAACACATTCCCCGCACTATGCAAGAACTTGCTTGGATTTTGAGAGCAAATAGCTATGTTGCGTAGGTGTAGCCCGTCGTAGAGATTGCGATCGCTTCTCTACGAACGCCAATAGCGTGTCGGAGACAGAGGCTGCACCCTAAGCATAGCTATCTCACAAGCTTTACAGCTTCTGCATAGCTGGTTTTTGAGCAGGGGTACGCTCGCCGTGGGCATCGTAAAAGCACCACAGTCGTAGTTGCTCATGAAGTCTTGTTATGTGTGTAAGTCGTGCAAAATAAAAAAACTTTTTACTTAAAGTTTTGATACAAGTCAGCGTTTAATTACGTAGTTGAATTGATTTTTTCCAACCAAGTTGGTATGATAGCTTCAATCAAAAACACAAATTCGTATAAAAAAATATGCGATAAATACTGTTGAATAATTCATAAAGTTTAAATGCTCATATTAATGACTATTTAAGCATTAGTAGTGAGGAAGTCGAGACATTTGCCAGCAATCCTATCTATGCGATCGCCATCTGTCGAGTGTCGCTCACAATCGAGAATCTGCTTGATACGTTTCTCGCTCTCAAGATTTTTGAAACAAGCTATTAGTAAATCCAAGGAGATAATTTATGTTAAAAACAAAGTTTTTTCAAAAACCATTAATGGTTATTCTGGGGGTAGCATTAGCTACTGTTTCTACCGCTCAACCCTCCAAAGCTGCTACCTTTAATTATCAGGGAAATACAACAAATGAACCAATTTGGCGGCGTGTAGCACCAGGGAATCCTCCCACTCTTATCAGTGGTGAAAAAGATGGGAATTTGGGAATGAGTGTACCTTACAGTGTATTCGATTTTACGGTGGATCAATCAGGTTTATATAATATAAGTGGTGAATCTGAACCTACCCCACCTGCAAATAGAAAATGGGATATTTTCTTAGCTTTATATCAGGACAGTTTCAATCCTACTGAACAATTAACCAATGTTCTTATAGCAAATACTACTACTAATGGTAGTACTGTTACTTTCAACCAAGAACTCCTTACAGGACAGAAATACTTTTTAGTTACTACTGGTCGTCGAGTGAATGATTTTGGCCAGTTTAGCAACACAATCAGTGGTTCGGGTCAAATTACACCAATTCCTGAATCAGATTCAATACCTGCTATGTTAGTCACGGATGGTATAGCTTTACTACTGTATAAGCGAAAATTAGGTTTAAAAATATCGCATTTCTAAATCGTTTGTAAGCATATCCCTAACTTCTGAATAAATTGCAGATATGCTTACAAAGTAGGTATGATTGCTATAGTTGCACTCATATAATCAGAATAATCTGTAAGAAAGCTAACTGCCTTTTGTATTGTTAGTTAACTACTTGTTTCCAGAGAATAGAGGCGATCGCCTTTTGTGTAGAAATTGGATTTTTACTATCGACTAAGCACCTGCATCAAGATTGTGAAAAAAGCAATCCTGAGAGCCAATCGGTACTGTAGTGCAGTCGATGCTACTGGAGTTACCATGTGCCAGGAATTATCTGAGCGCATCTCACTCCAAAGATATCCATATCCTGACCCTATTGATAAGCGAAACTGCTCTTGGGGAAAGCTGGCAGCAAGTTCCAACCTAGCTGCTTTGGGCAACAAATTCTCTATCACAGCATAACTGTATGGAACTGATTGCATTGTTGTACGATCAATGGCATCTAAATTTAGCATTCTCAATCTTCTTTGGATTATGTTTGTAATTTACACTATCTGTATGATTGCTAAATTCAAGCTTGATATTATAAATCAGTAATTGACAATTTCAGCATTTAACTAATTCTAGCGACTGAGGTAGATATTCTTTATTAATAAAGTTATTTTTTTACCAACTATTTGGGAGAATAGTAGTAATTATTACAATTCCTACAACTGAATGAGATTAGGTTTAGTGGGAATCTTGATTGAGCTATTTATTTGTCAGCCGATCATAAAACTAAAATGAGTGTTTTCTTCTCAGATGAGGCGATCGCTAGGTTAATTCAGGAAGATGTTCCCTACCTAGATTTGACAACCTACGGGCTTGGCATTGGCAAGCAACCTGGTGAAATCGAGTTTTCTACCCGTCATCCGATGACCATTTGCGCTACTGAAGAAGCAGCCAGAGTATTAAAATATTGTGGTGCCGAAGTTCATTATCAAGTCGAAAGTGGTACAGTCTGCCAGGAAAAGCAATTAATTCTTCAAGCTAGTGGCACTGCTCAAGCTTTGCACAGTGGCTGGAGAGTTGCTTTAAATTTGATGGAATACGCCTCCGGCATTGCTTCGCGTACAAGAGTATTAGTAGATACTGCTAAAACTGTAAATCAGTCTGTTTCTATTGTGACTACTCGTAAATGTTTTCCAGGTACTAGAGCGCTTTCCATCAAAGCAGTTCTAGCTGGCGGAGGTTTTTTTCATCGCTTAGGATTATCTGAAACAGTTCTGATCTTTAACCAACACCTGATATTTCTGGGAGGTATAGGTGGGTTAATTGAGCGCATGAATGAACTGCGACGACAGTTTCCAGAACAACATATTTGCGTTGAAGTAGATACACCAGAAGATGCTTGGATAGCTGCTCAAGCAGGTGTAGATTTAATTCAGTTTGATAAAATTTCCCTACCAGACCTTGAGCCTCTAGTTTTGAAATTGAAGCAGCAGTATCCAAACTTAAAACTAGCAGCTGCTGGTGGTATTACCTCTGAAAATATAAAGGATTATGCTAGTACTGGTGTAAATATTTTAGTGACAAGTTCACCGTACTTTGGTAAACCATGCGATATTGCAGTCAAAATGACGATGGCACAGTAGTGCATTTTGATATTTAGTTTGATACTTAAGATTGCAGTTGTTAAAACGCAGGAGTTGAGCCAGAAAGAACAGCGCTTAGGCAAGACTTAGAATGGAAGTAAATAGGCGTTTTGCGAAGCTCTTAAACAGTTGATGAAATAGAGCGATAGATGGCTATATCGCTCTATTCACTGCATCAGGAATTGTAGCATTTATTTGGTCTATTGGTTGTATACACGGAATAGTCTAGTCGTTCTATGCTTTTGCTTCAACTATAGTGTCGTGACAACTACAACCCTTCCCCATAACTCGGACAGTTTTCCAATTTACAGGTGAGTCTCACTTATCAAGAGTTTATTAACTTGATAGTTACCTATTTATAAGGTAAATAACGACAGCTTAGTTTCTATACAATATTAAGCTGAACTATTTTGAAAAGAAATAAAAATTAATTTTGTTCGTGTTTGATTACTATATTAGTTGGTATTTTACTCAATAAGTTGGTATTATCTTCATTAGATTACACAGATACACTTATCCAATTGGAAAAACGCAAATCTAACAAGAGGTTTGCGACTAATTTTGGCATCAGGATTCATTAGTTTTTAATATCAGTTATTAAAAACTAGCTATTTAGTAGCGTCTGGTAAGGAGTTGAAAGTCTAACGATAGAACCGTTTTTCTTCTTATCTAACAGAATCTATTGTCAAAATGCTCAATTTTGGCGATAACGATACTAATTTTTGGTGAGCAAATACCTTTGAGCAAAACAATCTAGTTTTTTCAATATTCAATAGTAAACGGAGAAATGTTTTATGCGTTTTACCCGCACGATCCCCATTGCGTCTTTAATGCTATCGATACTGGTTTTATGGCAGCCTACTTTAGCTGACTCAAGAAGTATTCTTCCCTCAGAAAAAGAAGAAAAAACACCTTCTGTCTGGGATAAAAATAAGTGTATTGGAGGTTATTCGCAAAGTTTTCGCTTGGGTGGAGAACTCAATAATCCAACCACTTATAACTTGCAAAAACTGAAGAATTTGCGAGATGCTTTAAAGAAACAAAATCCAGCATTAGTTACTGAAATCACTGTGAGCTTTCAAACCGGCTCAGGGCCACGAACAGAAACATACTATGGAGTTCCTCTATGGGAATTGATTAATAATCCGAAAGCCGGAGGTGGTCTAAAACCTGGGAATTCTGGGGTGAATAGTAAAAACTCTTTTCTGAGGCAATATGTTCTAGTTGACGCCACAGATTGCTATGGTGCAGTCGTAGCTATTGGTGAAATTCAACCTAACTTTGAAGGGAAAACAGTGCTAGTTGCATTTGAAAAAAAAGGTAGTGATGGTAATGTTGTGCCTTTAATAGATGAAGGATTTGCTCGTTTAGTAGTCCCAGGTGACAAAGCTGGAGGTCGTTACGTTAGTAATGTGAGAAATATTGTCATATTATCTGCTCCTCCTTCTCCTTTGAAACCAAAATATTTCTGAAAACCCTTCTGATTAAAGACGCCTACAACGGAGAGTTCATTTTCTAATACTAATCTGATATCTAAGTTATTCTGTAAGGCTGAAGATATCTCAGTGAACTACCCAACACCCATCTGAGTACAGATTGGGTGTGGGCTTCCGGTTTCATTGACAAATGCCTTTCCCCCTTGCGGTTTCTTGGTCTTACTTCGCCTCGACTCGGCAAGAACGGGGTTCCCTCCGTCCATAGATAATATCCGAATGCCTTCTGTTCTGATGTTCTGGCTGGCATTGCCGTCCCTATCGTGATGAGATTTACACTTCGGACAATCCCACTCTCTGATATCTAACGGCAACTCATCAACAACATGACCACAGCATGAACAAGTTTTTGAACTGGGGAAAAATCTATGTATTTCAACAAGCTGACCCAATGAGTCCTTTAACTTGTAATCAACGAAATTAACAAACATCCCCCAGCCTACGTCGGATATACTTTTAGATAGCTTCCGGTTCCGTACCATTCCCTTTATGTGAAGGTTTTCCACAACAATAATTTGACTTTCATTAACCAACTTTCTGCTGAGTTTATGCAAAAAATCTTGGCGGGAATTTGATACTCGTTCGTGAACCTTTGCCACTAGTTCTTTGTGTTTGTGTCTTGATTTACTTCCTTTAACTTTTCGAGCAAATTTTTTCTGCTTCCGGGCTAGATTTTTCTCGTGACGTTTCAAGTGTTTAGGGTTGGAATACTTGGTAACTTCCTCTCCATCGTGGACAATCGCAAAGTCCTTTAACCCAAGATCAATACCGAGTATTTTATCTCCACCCAATTTATTATCACTGCATTCACCCTCAACGAAGATTGAGGCAAAGTACTTGTCAGTAGCAGTTTTGCTGATGGTGACAGTTTTAATTATTCCCAAAACTTGTCTGTGAAATACTGCCTTCACTTCACCAATCTTAGGAATTTTTAAATTATCACCTACAACGGTAACGCTTTGCTGATACTGAATAGACTGCTTATCAACTTTTGATTTAAACTTGGGAAACTTAGCCCGTCCTTCAAAAAAGTTTTTGTAAGCTTTGTCTAGATTAATAGCTACGCACTGCAAAACTGACGAATAGCAATCTTGCTTTAACCAAGGGTACTCCACTTTCAATTGAGGCAGTAAACCCTTGTATTCACTCATTTTTAATGACTTTCCAGTTTGTTCATAGTGTTGAATGCAAGCATTGAGCGCATAGTTCCAATACCACCTTGCACAACCAAACGATCTGGCTAGTCTTTCTTGTTGCTCGGTTGTTGGGTATAGCCTGACCTTAACTGCTTTCAACACTTTTAATCACCTCCTTGTCATCTGATAATATCATAAATGTAGGTAATCTGTGGGTACAAAATGAAAACAGAATGGTTCAAAATGCGAATGAGTGAACGCAGATTAAATAAGTTGCGACTATATGCAGCAATGAAGGATACGACGATGACTCACGTTGTTGAAGACCTTATTGACTCATTAAAAATCCCGGAGATAGGCAATTCGTCATCGACCAACATGCAAGAGTGAACTGCTTTCACTATCTTTCGTTGGTCAATTCCTCATTGCCCAGAATTCATCCCACGCTCCTCTGAGTACAGAGTGAGACGTGGGGCTTCTTCTGCTTTGAGCTAAATGAGGATAATCCAACAATCTTATAGTTGTTAGTATTACTCAGTTCAGAATTATCTTATAACTAGGGAGGCTCAAAATATGGAAGTTAGCGCTCGTAATTCCTTAAAAGGAACTATTAAGAAAATTCACCCAGGAGCAGTCAACTCTGAGGTAACATTAGAAATTGTGCCTGGGGTGGAAGTAACTGCAATTATTACCAAGGAGTCGGTAGAGCATCTCCAACTTCAAGAGGGAAAACAAGCGATCGCTGTGATTAAAGCGTCAGATGTCATAATTGCTACAGAATAGCTCGAAATGAGTAGATAAGTTGTGGCGATCCGCTTATAGAGCGATCGCTACGATTATCCTACTATTTACGAATTTTCCGAGCAAGAACTGCTACCACACACCAGACAAGAAGGATCGCGATAAGAATGTCGTTTGGCAAATTCCATTCGCATTAAGTCGATTGTCAGCAGTTGTGACAATAGGGGTTCACTAAACTTAGTAATCAGCTTTATTACCTCTAATGCACTAAGACAAGCTAGTGTCCCAGAAACAGCACCGAGAACCGCGAACCCACGCTGATCCCAATCCGGCTTTTCTGGAAACAAGCATGATAGACAAGGAGTGACACCAGGAATAATGGTTGTCAGGTAAGCTTCCATTCCGTCCATTGCAGCTTCCACCATTGGTTTTTGCCATCGCACGCAAGCCTCATTGAGCAAGTTCCGCTCTGTGAAGTTGTGGGCGCAATCAACAGCTATATCAGCAGATTGCACTAAAGAGTCTACATTCTCTTTTGTAACGTAATCATGAACTGCTTCCACCTGAATATCAGGATTAATAGCTTGCAGAGTTTCTCTGGCTTTGAATACTCTGGGCTTACCTACCCAATCATTTGTCATTAGAACCTGACGATTCATATCATCTAGCCGTAAATCACCACCCCGAACTAGGATTAGCCGCCCAACACCCGCTACTGCCAAATATAGCGCTGATGTACCGCCTAATCCTCCTACACCTGTAACCAAAACCGTTGCAGACTTCAAGCGCTTTTGTCCTGCTTCTCCAAAATTGGGAAGCATCATTTGGCGGTGATAGCGTTCTAACTCACTGGGTGTTAAGTTCATCGCTTTTTAATTCTTTATCAGTCGTAAAATTTACCACCTAGTTGGTAGCAAGTATTGTACTTGTCTATACATTTTCCTGATTTAATACCTGTAAAGTTGGTATTTGTTCCAGGCACTATTAAAAGAGCTATGTGCAAATATAGCGATGTCTACGACGGGCTATGACGCTCTCTACGAGACGCTAAAAGCGTAGCTTGCTTCTCTGAAAGAGTACGCGGACTCGCTAACGCAACTCTTGGAGACGCTACGCGTAGCTTGCTTCCACGGAGTGGTACGCTATCGGTGTCGCAAATGTGGTGCTGCTACCTCTGCGGAGATGTCGTGATAGTCTTTTATTCGATTATCCCTGCTCTTTGACTAGCACCGATCTATTACTACCAGTTTGCTCTTTGTCCTGGGTTGAATGCCCAATGAAATGAACCCCACAGCCTTGCTGCGGGGTCTTTTAGGTATTATTGCTTTCTAAGGGCTGATGCAAGAATCAGTACGGCATCTATAACTGCTGCCTTTGGGTTGAGATTTATCCCCCTTCATGGTGCGCGATATGACTTGATAATTCTCAAAGAATACTTGGAACAATTACTAGTACAGCAGTTTATCACTATCTTGGGACATCGGAAGCCTGCGATCGCAATCCTATGCAGACATTTGCTGATGTGGCTAATAGACTAAATATCTTTGGTTTAGCTTATCTACATATTATTGATAGGAAAGTTGTAGTAACGAGTTACCTACCCGTAGGCGTAGCCCGTCGTAGACATCGCTTTACAGGGGGCAATCAAACTGCCCCCCCCTTAATAGAATCTCAACAATTACTTAGCCTACGGCAATCATTACGTCTGATGATTTAATTATGGCGTGGACTTCTTTACCTTCAGTAAGTTTGAGATTTTCTGCTGATGATTTGGTAATAATTGCAGTCACCTCTACCCCTGGTGCTACTTCTATCGTTACTTCAGTATTTACAGAGCCAACGACGATGTTTTTTACAGTTCCTTTGAGAGCATTACGAGCGCTAACTTGCATTTGATGACCCCTACTGGTTTTTTCTTTACACGTAAATATTAACAAGTAATTAAATGAATCTGTATGATTACAAATAGAAAATATATGAATTTTTACTATTAATATAGAAAATATACGTGAATAATTTACTAAATAATTTGTTTGGTATTTGCATCTTTTTAAACCAACTTATTTGGTAATAAAAGGAATACAAAGTAGTTAGTTCAACTAACCACTTTTCAGACTGTTATTTGACAGATGCAAGATAAGTTTTCGGTGCAAGTTCATCTTTTTTGAGGTCTTCGTACTCCAATTAGATCGTTCCATCGGGTATCCTTCTCCTGTCGGAGATGCTACGCATAGCTAGCTTTCACGTATCAGCTCCGCTAACGCGTAGCGTCCCGTAGGGAAGTGCTACAGGATCTTGCTACATTTCAAAACAATATTTGGGTAAAAATTCATATTTCCTTTTGCAATGGCAGTCTCCACAATTCGGGAAGGCATTCTATTAACAAGTCGGCAAAGCCACCTAGCAGACTGTCTCCCTGTTGTAACGACTGCCGTCTTTTTAATGCAAAATTATCTAGAATCGGAATGTAGTACGAACAACTCCTGTATAGATAGTGTCATTATTGCTGTTTTGCTCTGGGTTAAATATCACAATCAAGCCTGGTGTAATTGAGATATTGTTATTCACTTGGTAGCGATATAGTCCTTCTAAATGGAAAGATGTATCGCTATCTTCACGAAGATTACTAGTAGCAGTAAGAACAGCAGGGCCAAAGTCATTACTCGTCACCTTGGGTGGTTGACCAAAGATTAAACCTCCCAAGTTACCCTTTTTGCCTAAATCAGGGAGAGCTAAAGTGACCGCCCAGTTCCAGATGTCTGCCTTATCACCTCTATTAACATTTGCACCAGAACTAACCTCTGCGATCGCTTGACTATACCCAACCCAACCAGAAAGTACAAATTGGGGGTTAAAACGATAGCTGGTTTCTATCCCATAATGATTGGCTGAAGTGGCAACACCAGCACCAAATGGGGTATTAGCGAAAGCGCTACCATAAGCCCCCGAAACGGAAACATCATTATTACTACCAGTAAAGTAAGAGTGTGCATAGCTCAAAGCAAAAGTTAAGTTTTGGTTGGGCTGGAATGCTAATTGAGCTAAAGCACCATAACTACCGTCAAATAGCCCTGCACCAGCACTAGGATCGTTAGCTCTTCTAGCAAGATAACCCCCAGATAAAGTAATCGCGTCGCTCAATTTAAAGATGGCGCTGACCCCTGAACCTGTATTACTAGCAGAACCCGTATTACTGGCGCGGTAAATAGGGGAGAATCGACCAAACCGCGAAAGAGATCCAATCGGGGTTGAGGACAGCAAAGGGTTAACAGTATTGAAGTTGTCGTAGAATTCCCCACCAATAGCATCAACAATGACATTGATTTTGTCACCTACCGGGAAGCGATAATATAATTTGCCCAGTACAATGTTGTTGTCGTTGTTCCCGTCCCACGATACACGGGTCATGTTTGTACCTGTGACTGCCCCACTAAAGGCTGTGGTGTTATTCGCTTCTAAACGGGTAAACAACTGGTCTTTGCCAGTGAAACTACTAATTAGATTCAAGCGGATGCGATCACTGAAAATCGCATTGTCCTGAAGCCTTCGTCCACCCGATGCTGTATACTCGTTAGCTCTTGCAGCCTCTCTAGCTGTACCCGCAGGAGCTGCTTCAATTCTTCTCCAGCGATCGGAATCTAGCGCTCTATCCCCACCAAACACACTCCCAACAGAGAAAATTATTTCTGCATTTAACTTGGTAGTAGTTGAAAATTGTTGATTTTCCAGGTTTGCATTACGAGCTTCCAACCCATCTATCCGTCCCCGTATTTCAACTAGTCCATCAGCGAATTCTTCTTGCAATTTTCGCAAGGTTTCTAAGTCTTCTTTTGTGACTAAATCTGCTGTGCTAGTAGCAATCAATTCATTAACCCGATTCAGACAAGCGTTAAGACCTGCGGCAAACTCATAACGAGTCATTGCCCGATTTCCTTGGAAGCTGCCATTAGGATATCCAGCTATACAACCGTAGCGCTCAACTAAAGATTGTAAAGCCTGGAATGCCCAATCTGTAGGTTGTACATCAGATAGTTGAGAGACTGAAGTAACCTGACTCATAACTGAGTTCGGATTTTTGCTGCTGCGATCGTTGAACTGCTGGCTCTGGTCAGATGAAGTAACGCCGATAGGTGCAGTCAAAACAGCTTGATTATCTGTTTGAGCAACCACACCTTCTTTTGCCGGAGACTGAGTAGTCTGCATATCTGCTGGAATAGCTGATGCACCTTGAGCATTCACCAGACTAACTACTAATAAGATTGGAGCAATCAACAATGAATTATGTAAAAAACCAGACATTAACCTCACACCTCAAATACTATTAGACCAACTTGATTCCTGAAATAGTTGGTACTAAAAAACACCCGATGCATTATTATTACCAGATTTTCAGCTTTTTACCATATAAGTTGGTAAAAAGCTGGCAAAATTTTAGTCAGTATCGGTACAGTTATTGATAACAGTCAGTTATAAGTGGTAATCTGTGATTTTTTACCAGTTTTTTTGGTTACTAGTCCGCTAGATTGGTAAATTATGAATTAATTAAGAAAAAATGCTTGAGAGACTGCAAATGAATAATAAACGAATGCTGACTTTTGTCAGTTGGGTATTTATCTCATTTTTACTAATCGTTGGCTGTAGTCAAACGACTACACCTAACTTATCCTCAACTCCTAGCCCAGCAGCCCAAACAGCAAATTTGACGATATCAGCAGCTGCTAGCCTCAGAGATGCAATGGACGAAATCAAACCTCTCTACACTAAAGAGAAGCCAAATGTTACTCTGAGCTACAACTTTGGTTCATCAGGCGCTTTGCAACAGCAGATTGAACAGGGTGCAGGAGTTGACGTTTTTATCTCAGCTGCAACTAAACAGATAGATGCTTTACAGAAAAAAGGTTTGTTAGTTGATGGGACTCGCAAGGACTTACTGAAAAATCAATTGGTGTTGATAGTACCCCAAAATTCCATAACTGTGGCTGATTTCAAAGACTTAACTTCACCACGCATTAAGAAAATTGCTCTAGGCGAACCCAAAAGTGTCCCCGCTGGACAATATGCTCAACAAGTCTTAACTTCATTAAAAATTCTTGACCAAATTAAAAGCAAAGCCGTCTATGCCAAAGACGTTCGTCAAGCCCTCAATTACGTAGAATCAGGCAATGCTGATGCTGGGATCGTCTACCTCTCAGATGCCAAAAGTACGCCAAAAGTCAAAATTGTAGCAACTGCATCTGAAAAAACCCATTCTCCCGTCGTCTATCCCATCGCAGTTCTCAAAAGCAGTAAAAATGTCGATGCCGCTAAGGATTTTTTGCAATTTTTATCGGGCAACCAAGCCAAAAGTGTGTTTGAAAAACAGGGATTTACGGTAGCTGGTAGTTAACAAAATAATTACTAATTCATAATAGACTTCTTGGCATTTGTCGGGGTAAAGGAGAAGGTGGGGCCCCCTCTAGTGATAAGGGACGGGGGAAAAGGGTAAAAAAACTCAAAATCCTTTCCCTTTACCCTTTACCCTTTACCCTTTACCCTTTAACCTTTAACCTAAAGAGTGCAAAAATATATTTTTACAAGAGGTCTAATGGGCTACGTCTTGCTGCGCTAAGTCATTCATAATTAGGCGTAAATCACATAATTGTATACAATCCCGAAAATGCGAGCGAAAATAAGAGATACAGAGATTTTCTTTGATGTGGAAGGTTCTGCATTAGTGGTGGATGGTGCGAGCATCTGCTCTAAACCTGTCGCCTTTCTAATTCACGGTGGGCCTGGTGCGGATCATACTTCCTTCAAACCAACCTTCTCGACTTTAAGCCAAAAACTTCAACTAGTCTATTTTGACCATCGCGGTCAAGGCAGGTCTGCCCGTGGGCCTAAAGAAACCTATACTCTAGACAATAATGTTGAAGATATGGAAGCGTTGCGCCAACACCTTGGTCTGGACAAAATCGTTGTGATTGGAGGTTCTTACGGTGGTATGGTGGCTCTGACTTATGCAGTCCGCTATCCTCAGAATGTCTCTCATCTGATTGTGATTGCCACGGCAGCTCATAGTGGCTTTTTAGAACGGGCTAAGGAAATCCTCGCATCAAAAGGAACTGAAGAACAAAAAACAAGCGCTCAAAGGCTTTGGGATGGAAATTTTGAAAATGAAGAACAGCTAAGACAGTATTTTCAAGTGTTGGGATCGATGTATTCGCTAAAATATAATCCCACCACCTCAGCCATTGCTTGGCAGCGAAATATTCTCTCAGTTGATGCGATTAATGTTGCTTTTGGCGGTTTCCTCCGCAACTACAATATTCTTGACCAGTTACACAAAATTACCGCACCTACTTTAGTGATTGCAGGTCGGCATGACTGGATTTGCGCCCCAGAATTTTCTGAAGAAATTGCTCAGGCAATTCCTAATGCAGATTTGAGAATTTTTGAGAATAGCAGTCATTTAATCCGCGCAGATGAGCCTGAAGCACTTTTGGATGCGATCGCGGGTTTCTTGGTTTACAAACGTTAGAGTAATATCATGTCCGGCTAATTAGTTATAATTCCCAAATCTATGCAGAAAGCTCTTGGCGTACCTCTACAGCTAGGTGCAGCGTTTCGTAGAGAAGCGATCGCATTCTCAACCGACTCTTAATTAGCGATCGCTCTCCTACCCACTACAAGCAGAAAAATCTATAGCGATAAATTCACGAGCAATTTTGCAACACCTTTTGATTACTGCCCAAAGTTTCATTGATAGCCATGATTAATAACTCATTTAGAGGGATTCCGGCTGCTTTTGCCATAGAGGAAATCACGCTTTTGGGGGCAAAAGAACAATACAATCCAGCTTCTAAGAACCAAGGCTCTCCCTTTGGGTCGATGCGGAAGTCAAATAAACTATAGTAGCGACAACCCAAAGCCTGATGGCACTTCTTAGCCACTTGCTGAACCTTTTGGGTAATCGGATCGTTAGGGTCTACAATCCAAGACTTCTTATTATCTTTAGCGGCGAAACGCAAGTTGCCATCGTCGGTTTGTTGGAGTTTATCAACATGGTTGCGGATGGGTTTCGAGTCAGGGTCTAACAGATACTCTTCAAGGGGTAAACCCACTAGTTCCCCATCTTTGACAATGATGCCGCATCTGACTTCTCGACCGAGTTCGATAAATTCTTCTACAATCACCTCCGAAGCATATTCAAATGCTTGCTTCAAGGCAGCGTCATATTCAGTAACCTCTTTGACTAAAGCTATCCCTAAAGAGTTATCGGAACTTACAGGTTTGACGATCGCTGGAAGTGAAATTGTCGGTGTATCTCCTTGACGAAGAAGTTCTCCACGAGGCACTTTTACCCCTGCGGCTTCGACAATTGCTTTGGTTCTGCCTTTGTGTGCTGCGATCGCCATGATATCTGGAGTATTACCTATGTAAGGAATCTTCAGCAGGTCGAATAGGGCGCGGTAGTGAGTCATTCCAGGAATACAAAACATTTGTGGTAGCACGAGGTCAATGTTTTGCGCTGTTATAAACTCTATGGCATCAAACAGAGTCATCGGTTTGGTGTCAGCAATATCTTCAGGGCTGAGGGAAGGAGGAAATCGCCACTGGCGATCGGGTGTGATGTATGCAATCTGAAAATCATATTGCGATCGATCCGCCGTTGCTGCAAGACAGTCTTGGGCGTAAAGGCGTGACAAATCACAGTAAAAATCATTATATGCAGACCCAACTAAATGAAGGATACGAAGTACTGGCATGATTTATCTTCCTTATGTATTGTTAGAATTTATATAGCGGTTATTAGTTGAGTGGGCTATAAGAACCCCACCCCCAACCCCCTCCCCGCAAGCGAAGAGGGGGCTATGATCTACTGAATTCTTCTTCAATTACGAATTACGTTAGCGCAGCGTTAGCGAGTCCGCGAGCGTCATTACGAATTACGAATTATTTTAATCGCCATCTAATTCCACTAGTTTGCCAATATTGAAGTCTATTTTTACCCATCCTTTAAGTTGTTGTAGATTCTTCAGCAAAAGCAAAGGAATCTGCCAATGATGCAAAGTCAAAAATGGTATAGGGTCATCAAGACTATAAATAGCATCAGTGCCCCGCACTAAAGTATTAACCGATGTTTGCAATTGTTTCCAAGAACGAATACCAGTTAGTCGCCAGATTTCGTGATATAGGAAGTAAGTGGGCTTGCTACTTGCGAGGGGTTCCAGAGGTGCAGCTAGGGGAGTTTTACCAAGATAGGCATCTGCAACACCTGGGTGATTGTAAAACATTGTAATTGCGGAATGGGTACGGGGATTGCATTCAATGGCGTAAACTGTACCATCTTCAGATTGGATAAAGTCGAAAGAAACTTGCCCAGTCAGTGCCAAACTCTTGACGAAGTGTTGCACCCATTCACGAATTTGGGGATTTTCGACGTTTTCGTAGTTGATTTGAAACGCAGAAGAGTTTGAACAGCAATGCAATCTTAATTCCCCATCCCGCACTGTACTATGTGTGCATAATTCCTTACCAGGAATAAACTCTTGCATAATCCAAGGTTTTTCTGCACTGATGGGTAAACTGTTGACAAAAGCTGCTGTCTCTTCTGGGGTGTCGCAGGGAAGTTTGGTTAAATTTAAGCGGCGAACGGAGTCGTAATCAATACTTTTTAGAATATATTTGCGGGTTTCTTGACTAAAATCGAAATTGATAACTTGTTGAGGATCTGTAATTTTAAACGATTTGGGGACAGATAAACCAAGCGATCGCGCCCGATCGGTAAAGGCAAATTTATCATCCAACATTTTGGTTATATCTGGATCAAAGTGGAAAACTTCGCAGTATTCTGATAGTAGAGGCTTTGCTAAAGAGTCATAATAGCTAGCGACAGGACTGCATACAGGTACGTAAACGTCAACCTTTTCTTTTTTGACGATTTCTACTAGCGCCTGGATATAGCCTTCTGGATCTTCTTGTGGAGCCGGAACCGTATAAAAACGACTTACCGCTTTTGAGAATCTATGACCAGACAACCAGTATTTGTTACCTTCAATCAAAATAACTCTGTGTCCTGCGGCATGGAAAGAGCGAGCAAGTTGCAATGCTTTAGTCATCTTGGCTCCACTTACCAAGATAGTCTGAGGATGAGCAGCTACGATAGCTTTTTTCGTAAACGGCGAACGCCTACGGCGGGGCGTAGCCCAACGCAAAATTCCCCACAACAAAGATATCAACACTATCAAAGCATTGAACGGCAAGGCTATTAGTAATAATGTCAGAGTACCGAGAGTCTTGAATAAAGCTACTATCTTTACGCTAACACCTGTTGATGACGTTGGAGATTGAGGCAGAGATAAAGAAATTGATTGTGCCATAAGTCTTTCCTTTGTGTTTATTGTAGAGACGTTGTATTGCAACGTCTCTACAAACTTCGCTACACCACGCGTCTAATCAGAGTCACACCATCTCGGATGGGTAACAGAACTTGTTCTACACGAGGATCGGCGGCGACAATACGATTGAACTGAGCGATCGCTTCACCATTGGCGGTGCGTTGTTCGGGTGGTAGGTAAACTTGTCCCTGCAACAAAGTGTTATCCACACAGATTAATCCGTCGGGAGTCAGTAAGTTACTATCCAAAATGATCTGGAAGTACTCTACATACTCTTTTTTATCGGCATCAATGAAGATCAGATCGAATACTTCTTTTCTGGCGGCCAGCTTGTGGAGTGTCTCTAAGGCAGGTGCTACTTCCACAATGATTTTGTCACCGTGGGGAGACTCACTAAAGCAAGCTTGAGCAAATTCAGCAACATAAGGATCTACTTCGCAACCGATAAGTTGCCCATCACTTGGTAATGCTTCTGCCATTGCTAGGGCTGAATACCCTGTGAACATTCCTACTTCTAGAATGCGCTTTGCTTTGGTGATATGAACAAACATTTTCAATGTCTGTCCTTCAAGATGCCCTGAGAGCATCTCCTGCTCAAGTTGACGCACTGTTTCACCATCGCTGAAGCGTTTGCTCCAGTCTTCTTTACTAGTTTTTTGCGCCAATACTGTCAATGCGCTCGATTCTGGGGTGGTGTAATCATCCAAATAGGGATCTAAACCCGCCGCTAATTGAACTCCCTGCCGCAAAGAATCCAATATCTCTACGGGAATGTTGTTCTCTTCTGCTAATTTCAGGGTTTGCTGTAACTGGGCTACTAAAATACTGTGTGGCGTTATCGGTCTAGCTGTTTCTCGTCCTAAAACACTCGTCATATTTTCACACCCCTACTAGCTTGGCTTCTTGACTTTCAATGTATGCGTCAACACCTTTTCCGCCACGAGGGTATTTAGCACAAAGACGTTTGTGTTCAGCTAGGGCAGTATCAAGTTCTTCACGAGTCAGATCGTTGGCAAAGAAGCACTCGCCAATCGGACAAGGCATAGCTGCACGTAGCTTTCCATCTCGTGTCAAGCTTATAGATTGGGTAGCATCCCAGAGCAAATCACTATCTAAAAGAGGATGATCGAGTGATAAACCGATACGACTCATCAGGTCTAGGATGCGATCGCGCTCTCCTGTGGTGATATAGCCTCGTTGTGCTGCAATGGTTGCAGACAAAGCCATATCTATATTGACCGCATGACCATGATATAGGGGTATCTGAGGTGCTAATTCTAGGGTAGGACTCCAAGTATGACCGTAAGCGATGACGCGATCGAGGTCTAGTTCATGCAAGTTAGGAGTCTCTAACTCCAACATAGTTTTGATTGCCTCGTAGTTGACTTTATGGGCAATCTCTTTAATTTCCGGTGTCGCATTCACATGTCCAAAATGAGTGGAAAGGAGTTCTTCGCCATATTCGTATAGCAGTTCAAAGACTTCAGAGTTGGAGACTACAGCAATTTTCACTAACTCTGCCATCCCATTACGAACTTGAGCCGTTGGCAAGGTTTTCAAGAATGAGAAATCTAAGATCACTTTCAAAGGTGCATGATATGCTCCCAAGCGATTTTTCAACTTGCGATGATTAACTGCTACCTTAATCGCCACACCTGCATCGATTAAACCAATCAATGTGGTAGGAATGCGAATATAGTTGCTCTTGCGACGGTAAGAAGCGCAAGCAAAGCCAGCTACATCAGTAACTAGACCACCACCAACAACTAATACTGGTTCCTTACGAACTAAGCCAAAGTCCGAAAAAGCGTCAATAATTTTTTCAAAGGTTGCCAGGGTTTTAGCTGGCTCTGTAATGATGATCGGAAATACTGTCAGTTCAATGTCATAGTGTCTAAAATATGACCTGATCCGATCGCCATAAAGTTCATGAACATTGGCATCAATTACAGTCAGACAGCGACCAAATTTTGCATAGCTATCTGCAATTTCTCTGTTTTCAATATCAAATGCACCGTTCACATAGACAAGACTAAAATCGATTTTTTCGTAACCTTGCACGTGAAACGCAGATTCAGTAGCTTCAAATGATGCTTGAACTTTATTCATTGTGTTGCCTTTATTCCAATTAGAAAGATTGTGAGATTTCGGTAATAATTGCGATTTACCCTAATGAATGCCAGCAAGCAACCATGCTCTTTACCCTTTCAGATAAAAGACAGGACAAAATTAGCTTTCAATCAAAAGCTAACGCTTATTACTGATTGGCAATGTTTTTAAACAACACCATTCATTTGAGTAAATTTTATAGATGGGTTAACCTTTAATTCGGCATAACCTCAAACAAGTCAAGTAAACTCACTAGCAATATATTGGAATAATACTTGCTTGCTTATTCTGTGGATTATTGACTTTTATTTTGGGAAACTCATCTGAATTCAGATTGATTCCACTATATCTAAATATAGTGGCTTTCCAACTGTACGATTCCGCAAAAATTCTAACCGAGATAACTGATTGTATCGTTGATCTCCCAGCTTCAATTTTAGATTAGAACCCTGATTAATCGTTAGTTCGCTGTTTATGAGCATTAGTCTCAAACCTTATATTACTAAACTCTCTACACTCTCTTTGCTTAAGAATAACAGTGGACTTTTAGGAAGTTTATCTGAATTTTTATTAGCTCCACTATATTTGTCTTTAGCAACTTTCCGCTCGTTAGACCTTGCACAACTCATATCTAAGTAAACTACTGATATTGTTTATCATTGTCTATCTCCAGGCTGACATTTGATATTACAGGCATGATTAATCCTCATCTCGCTGTTTTTTGCATTAGTCTCAAACCATAAAATGGCTCAAAACAAAGATGATTCACTGTATTCTGTTCATGATATCAGTACAATAACTCCTTTTTTAGTCAATTTAGTGGTCAGTATTTAATAAACATACTTCAGCAACCCCTGAAAATTCAGAATTTAAATATCTGAGTTACTGGCAACAAAAATTTAACTTTTTTAAGGAACGGTTGTGTGTGTTAAAGGTTTCTAAGTTTGCTTAAATTGCTTTCTTAGTCCTAAATAAAGGCTTTTCAAGCTGAACCAGCAAATATTTTACTAGTAGGTTACTGAAAAGTTCAACACAAATCATAACATTACAGTAATACAAATCATAACATTTGTAAATATATTTCAGTCAATCCACCATGCGAAGTGTACTGAACAACCAGATATCAACAATAAAATATGTCTAAAGATAGATATCTGATACAACAAGATATTTTGGATAGTAGCTATATCTAAGAGACATCTGGTGAATTTAATTATGCGTTGCGTTGCCCGAAATCCGTCGCTTTGTCGATTTTAGATGCACGTACATACAATAGATGTCTTGCAAAAGTAACAAATGCCAAGATTTTGGGGAAAGGTTAAAGGGTAAGAGAAAATTCTATACCTTTACCCCTTATCCTTTTCGCCACTTTGCAAGAAGTCTAATGTTTAACTTTTGCGTGCATGGTTCCCGGGTAAAAGATCGCGATTTCCCGGATGAACTCAACAGTACACTAATTCACATAGATAGCAAAATATTGCCACTATATGCGATCGCAACTGGTGTAGTCTAAGATATCATGGAACACACGCTATTTTTATATCATATCTGCGTTGAAAACTGACAACGTTACTGTTGTGCTAGATAGCTGTCAAAGCGGGAATCTGTGAGTGCGATCGCTTAGTGATTTTACAATATAAAAAGTTGAGTATTTCTAACAGGCAAAATTTATTTAGAAAGTAATTTAAATAATCTTAATATTTATAAAACCTCAAAGGGTCTTACCTTAGTGATTTCGGTTACATTAACAATGCCTTGTTCCAAAATACTATTGTTGGTGATGGTAGGATTATCATCGGGCCAGAGATAATTCATGGATGAATATTCTGGGTTACTCTATCAGCCAATATGAAGCTAATCAAATAAGAATTTTTATACAGCAGTTTTCAAGTATATGAGGTACAAAATAACTCAAGTGTCTGCTTTCACATCCAAATATTGCTTGACAAGTTAATTTCGATAGAAAAAATTGGGTATTTCTAAGCAGACAAAATCTATTTAAATTACTTTTTATAAAAACTTAAGATTTCTTAACTTAGTTTAAAAAATCTTGGTATTGACTTCAGAATATAAGAGCGATCGCTTTGTAAAGGTTAGTTGATATTAGTTGTCAAACTGCTGGTGAAGTTAGAAACTAAAGAAATACAACACACGCAATTATTTTATGACTGCTATTTCTAACCTAGAATTCAAACGACCAATTTGGCAAACCGCGATCGTATTGACCTTGGGCTTTTGGCTCAGTGCTAGTCTAGTTTTGGACTGGGTAATTATGCCTAGCCTTTATCTTTCTGGGATGATGAGTCAAGCTGGTTTTACGACAGCAGGCTATACGATTTTTTGGAACTTCAATCGGATGGAATTATTATCAGCTGCTGTAGTCCTGACTGGGGCACTAGCCTTGAGCAAAACCCGATATCACTGGAGTATTGGCAGTATTGTTTTATCTGTGCTGCTGCTAACTATAGCTGTACTTGACACCTATTTCTTAACTCCGCAGATGTGTGCTATAGGAGTTCAACTCAACCTATTTGAAGCTGCTGCTGCTATTCCGTCGACAATGAATTTATTACACGCTAGTTATTGGGTACTGGAAGTAGCGAAGCTGGTAGCTGGTGGTACACTTTTAAGTTGGTGCTGGCGGGAGCAATTTTAAGTAGATGGAGAAGTATAACGGTGAGAATTTCCACTTATAAATCTCACGCCAAAGACGCAAAGAAATTCTTTGCGTCTTTTCGCTACATATAATCTTATGGGTTAATTGTGATGTTTACGACGGGCTACACCTAAGCGTACAATTTTGTATTTATATTTGTAATTTTTAAAACTTGGGATTTTTCGGATCAATTGCTACCATAAAATGATTCAGTTTTTGATAAGTCTGATTCAATCAGCAGACATATAATTATCTTTTACTATACATTTTCAGCTTTCCCGGACATCTAAACAAATAAATATTTATAACAATTTTCTGGAAGATGATATTAATTAGTTTTCATGTTTACTTTACTGATTTATCATGAAGTTTATATATTTCTGCTAATTTTTTTTGAAAATTATAGTAACCTAAGTTTTAGTGAGTATGTTACTTGTTATCTACCATCTAGCTGAAAACAGCTATTTTGCAAGGTATCTACTACTAATCAAGAATTTTCCTGTAAGTTCTTGAATTTGCCACTCCAATTTGTGCAGGGTGACTATTTAGACCCACACAACATTAGAACCTGTTTCCAGTACTTATGAAGAGATTCCCTTCTGCTGATTTGGTCGCCTGTGCATCTCACCACACACCATCATGGCGGCAATTATCAGCAAACTCATTCTTGGCCGGAGGTTTACCATTATTGTTGTGCAAGCGATCATTTTGCCGAATCCCAAGACTAAGAGTTGCTCTACAATCACAAACTTAAGTAAGATATTGAACTTTTGGAATGCTTAGTTTTGAATAATACTTTTTCTCTTGTGAAGTTACCCTCAAGAATAAACTTCTTGAAAAAGTACCCGACGACTTTCGTCACGGATATAAAAACATACTTCCTCAGCGCGGACTTAATGCCTATAAACCTTGATGGAGAAACATTTACATTTACATGAAAGTAGATTTTGGTCGCTCCAGAATTCAGAATGAGGGACAAAAAACTTTTGCAAGAGAACTAAAGTATCTATAATTTTAGGCTGCAAAATACGGATAACAATGATACTTTTGTGACTGATGGGCGAGAGCCAATGGTCTTTGTGTGGCACTTGAGTTACTGTTAGATTGGCTAGATTAGCTAAAGATACAGAAAACCAATCTAATTTTTGAAATACTATATCCTGACAACTAGTCGGGCAATTTTGCTATTGGTCAGTAGCATTAATTGGTTTAGTTGTAAGTTGCGGATTATAGCTTAACAGAGATTGGTGAATTAAGAGTTGGGGGGTGTGGAATCTCTGTACTAACTCAAATATGACCGCTATATTTATCTGAAAAGTGCTTCCAACAAAGTCACGGTGAATTCCGAAAAGGTAATTCACTAATTTTGCCTGCAAATGTTAATTTTATTCCAAAGCGATCGCAATGAAGACACTTCCGATTAGTAGATACAGATTTTTTCAAAAGCTCCAGCCCCTACCTTTGTTGAAAAAAATCACTGGTAAGTCGGTTACTGGTTGTTTACAAGTGTTTAGCACATCAGGCTCTTGGTCAATATATGTAGATGAGGGGAAATTAATTTATGCCAGCTACTCAGAGAAAATGTTTGAGCCGCTTTATAGAAATTTGCAACGCTTGAGCGAGCAAATTTCTACTCTCCCTGACGGAATCAAAGACCAGTTGCGGGCGATATTTGAAACTGGTATTGAAAATCAGGCGATACCGAACCCAGATTATCTGGCGATTTGCTGGTTAGTCAATCAGAAATATATTAGTTCTTCTCAAGCAGCAATGCTGATAGAGCAATTGGCGCTAGAAGTTATAGAGTCATTTCTGAATTTAGAGGAGGGAAGTTATGAATTTATTCCTGAGAGTTTTCTGGATGATATGCCAAAGTTTTGTCATCTAAATGTTCGTTTATTAGTTGAACGATGTTTAACGCCCCAAAATGTTCGCGTTAGCGTCTCTGAAAGAGAAGCGGTTTATCGTCAAACATCACCAAGTTATCAATCGCATACCTCACAATTTTTCCAAATAAATGAGCTACAATCTAAAGCCAAAACTACGCCAAAGTTGCCTAAAATAAACGGCTATAAGCCAGCAGCTTACTCGATTAATACTAATGAACACAGAGGTCAGCAAATCATCCAACCACCTGCTGACAGAAAAATCTACACAATCTTGTGTATTGATGACAGTCCTACGGTATTGAATGCTATTAAAAGTTATTTAGATGAGCAGACCTTTTCCGTTATCGGAGTCACTGATTCTTTAAAAGCTTTAATGCAGATTATCCGTATAAAACCCGACATAATTTTGTTGGATATATCAATGCCTAATCTCGATGGATATGAACTCTGCTCTTTGCTGCGTAAACACTCATATTTTAAAAATACACCTGTGATTATGGTGTCAGAAAAAGTAGGATTCCTAGATAGAGCTAAAGCTAAGATGGTGAGAGCATCAGGCTATTTAACTAAGCCTTTTAAACAAGGAGATTTACTAAAAGTTATTTTTCAACATATTGTTTAATTTCCTAATATAGCAAGCTAATCTATATTAAACAGCCTATTGTTTTAAATATTTAAGGTTGAATGTTATCTGCTTCACTATCATTATGGTTATAGAATATTGTCTGAGTGAGTGAGAATTAATCATTCCCTTATAGAGACAGATTAATACAGCAGAATTCTGAATTCAGGAGAAAAATACGCTTTATACTTGGGTAAAAGACTTAGCTTGTGTACCTCACCTACTTGAAATCTGCTACACAAGTTGTTAACAGTGACAAATAATCAGTTAAGGGACTCCCAAAAAAAAATATACAACTATTTATTGTGGGGTGGGCGACACGAGAGCCCATAGTCAAAGGCGGGCAAGATGCCCACCCCACAAGATTGGATAATTTATTTCTTGTAATATCATGTCCGCCTAATTAGTTATAATTCCCGCATCTGTACAAAAACCAGGAAACCCTCTTTCCCCCTGTCCCCTGCTCCCCTGCCGTCTTAATCATAAATCTTTAACCGGACACGATATAAGTCCCTAATGTACAGCTTTTTTAAAATTGATATTAGTTACAAGCCCTAAACTAAAAGTAGGTAGGGTTATTTTTCCTGAAATGTCCAGACTCCTTCATCCCAATCTGATTCTGTTGGGGGTGATTGTAACCAATGCTGACAACGCAACAGATGCAACATAGCAGCTTTGTCCTGGCTGTCTGCTGCCAAAACATTAGCAAATTCAGCCCTGGCACGAGAAAACTGCCGCTGGAGGTAATACTCACGCCCTTTATGATAGTGCTCAATCACTTGCAATTTTTCGCTTTCAATCGGATTGGAACGCAAACCTAGTAATTCGTATATGGCTACTGGTTCGTTTCTACCCTTGACACGAATGTAATCTAGTTCTCTAGCCCAAATGTTTTCTTGGCATGGTTTAAAAGTGTTATGGCTAATAATAATATCGCAACCATACTGTTTACTAACACTTTCTAATCGAGAGCCAAGATTAACGCCATCGCCAATGGCGGTAAATTCCATCCGCTTACTAGAGCCAATATTCCCACTAATTACGGTATCTGAGTTGATGCCAATACCAATTTTAATTCTGGGCTTATCATCCGTATGGCGACGTTGATTAAATTCGTGTAGACGAACGCGCATTTCTAAGGATGTTTGTACTGCCATCCAAGCGTGTTCTTCTAATGGTAGAGGAGAACCAAATACAGCCATGATGGCATCGCCGATATATTTGTCAAGAGTGCCTTTATGTTTAAAGACTGCCTCCACCATTGATTCAAAATATTCATTGAGCATACTCACCACTTCTTCTGCTTCTAAGTTTTCTGTTAATGTGGTGTAGCCGCGAATATCGGAAA
Organism: Nostoc sp. PCC 9305; assembly: GCF_963920915.1. Lineage (NCBI taxonomy): Bacteria > Bacillati > Cyanobacteriota > Cyanophyceae > Nostocales > Nostocaceae > Nostoc > Nostoc sp. PCC 9305. The sequence goes on along the minus strand of NZ_CAWUDN010000052.1, from coordinate 4,812 downwards.
ATAATATAGAAACTTCTTTGCGATCGCCTCCTAGTTTAGCATCATCTAGTTTCAGCAATTCTTCGGCTAATTCCTGGGTCATGTAGCGGTACATCGTACTCTTGAGCCGCTTTTCATCACTGATGTCTTCCATCACCACCAGCGCTCCCCGGACTTGCTCTTGGTCGCTAGCATCGGCTATTGTGTTAATCGATAAATTGATACTATGTTGTTCTGTACCAGTGGTTAAGAGTGTGCGATCGGGGTAATATTGCTGGCGGCCTTTTAAGTCAACTGCATGTAAAGCATCTTGATACCACTTGCTAAAGTCACCTTCTTTGATGGCAATGACATCATTAACTAATTTACCTTCTAAACGGTCATCTACAGCCAGTCCTAGCAAACGTTGAGCGCTTTCATTAGCGGCGATAATCAACCCAGTTTTATCAGTGGAAACCACTCCATTGGAAAGACTACGCAAAATGTCCCGTTGCATTTGTTCTTGTTGCTTGACTGTGGCAAACAACTGGGCATTTTGCAGCGCTACTCCCGCTTGAATATTAAAAGCTTCCATGAACTCTTCATCGTTGCGGTCAAAGCTAGCTTGGAAGCAGTCGGGAGCTTTGGGCCAATCAGCTGGATTATAAGGGGGAAAATCCCCGGATTTCTTTTTATTGACGAGTTGGGTAACGCCAATCAGTTGTTGATCGGCATTAAATACTGGCATACAAAGCAAGCTACAGGTGCGATAGCCATTTTGCTGGTCTAGTTTTTGGGCTGTCTCTGAGTCAGGATCGTAGTACAAATCAAAGCCAATATTCAGTTTCTTGCCAGAAGCCGCTACTATCCCAGCAAAGCCCTTACCTACAGGAACTCGTAACTCTTTCGTTGAACCATCATCCTGAGTGATTTTCGTCCACAATTCATGACGATCGCGGTCTATCAACCATAGTGTACTGCGATCGGCATTCATTAATTCTTTGGCTTCATCCATCACCCGTTTGAGGGTGTCTTCTAAGTCAAGACTACTTTGAGAAAGTGACTTGATTGCCTTCATCAGCGCCGCCACTGCTCTTTGTTTTTGAGTAGCTACATAAAAAGAGCGCGAGGACTCTAAAATCAGACGAATCGAAGGGGCAAATTCTTGAAATAATTGTTCGTCAGCACGGCTAAAACCTCTGGTATCAATGCGCTCTGCAAGTGGAGCATCGTGATTATTTACAGATTTTAATTTATTCAGTAATTGCACTACTGCAACTAATTGCCCATGTTCATTTAAGAGTGGCAAAGCTAACATAGTGTAGGTGCGATAGCCAGTTCTCTTTTCTTGTTCTTGGGCAAAATGCGATCGCGGATCGTCATAAAAATCAAAGGGAATATTAATAACTTCTTTAAAAGTGGCGACTTCACCACCAATACCTTTATTTGCGGGGATGCGAATTTCTAAAGAGCGACCGCCCTCGCCCTCAGCTAGAATTGACCAAAGTTCTTGTTTTTCTTCATCCAATAAAAATATCGTCGTCCGGTCTGCCCCTAGTAATTCCCCGGTTTTTAAGGTAATGGAATGCAACATTTCTTGCAGAATGGTTTCAAACCCATGAGAATCAAGCATTGATAGGGTTTGATGAACAATCTGTAATTTTTGCTCGACATCCTGAACCACCTGTTTAAAAGTATCCTGAGTCAAGGGAGCAAGAAACGTAGAAAAAGTTCCTTGTCTTGTGGCAAGAGCACCCACAGGAGCAGATTTTGCTGGTAATTCGAGGTTTTCTTGGTTGTGAACACTAATAATCACATCAGTGGTCTCCCCACAACTTCCTTGATACGCTGACATAACTGGTATTTTATATAACAGGATGAGGTTTTAGATTTAACAATGAGATTAAATTTATGTAAGTGGTGTTAAAAGCAACAATTGCTCGACATTATCCATAGTTTAATCGCTTGTTTAGCCAGCGTCATCCTGTGAATAAACGCTCAAGCCGATTAACAACAAGCATGGCTTGACCAAAACCCCTTCCCAGTAGTGAATACAGATGATAAATAGAGGGTTAGACCCCTCATATAAACGAAAAAACAATGTTTTCCGCAGGGGATTGATTGTTAGTGTTGCGTTGTAAGATTTTGCAAATGCATACTAATGAGCATTACTGTATCCGTAAGATATAGTTGATTTATCTGAAAATGGCTGGATTTTGTAAGTGATTATACGTAAATTTGTTTTGCTCAACTGCGATCGCTTCTTGTCGCAGATATGTCAGTCGGAAAAAGAAAGTGCTGAGTAAACAATAGACTTGTTGCATGAATCAAAAGCCCTCACCCTAAATCCCTCTCCCAAGCTTGGGAGAGGGACTTTTAAATTCGCTCCCCTTCTCCCAAAATTGGGAGAAGGGGTTGGGGGATGAGGGCGAATTTTGTCTAATATTAGCCCCTGTTGATTATGAGTTCTATTAATCTCTTGTGATACCTGTGACAGACTACTAGCTCTATTCATTTTTCTACAGATAGAGTTAATTAAAAATATTAAGCACAATATTATCTCAGCCAAACATAAATATAAAATCAGATTCAATCTTTGAGTTGAACCCATATATTACATGGGCTGGAACATTCACCCTATTGTTGGAAATCCGCAGGATTATTTTAATGAAAAAATTAAAGGCTCAAGTATTTTTAGGCTTGACAGGTGCATTTTTGGCAGTCGGATATTCCAGTTTGCTAGCTACAGAAATTCCCATACAGAGTACATCAAACCTGAGAAAGGATTTAGTAGCGCAATTAGAAACTAATCCCAATGTCAATGAGTATCTGGAGAAAAATAAACCAGAAAGTTATAAAGCTCTGAAAAAGCAGTTAGATGCAGCTATTGAGGATGCCAAAAAACCGAGTGAAGATAAAGTAGTAAAAAATCTTTGGTTATTATCAAAAACTAATCCTCAAATAAAGTGGAGAGAAAATAACGGCAAAATTGAATATCTGATGGCAAGTTGGAAATATGTCCAAAACCCAACCGAGGATTGGAAAGTAGGTACAAAAAAAAGTATCGAAGCACGGACTTGGTTAACAGCCGTTCCTCAAGTTAAGGAATTTTGTCAAAATTGTAAGGGGATCGGTATAAATATTCCCGGTAATATTATGCTTTCTCTGAGGTTACAGCAGTATTTAGGCTTAATTTTAAATAGAAATTCAAATAAAACGCATTTTGTCGAAATGTGGGTGAAAGCTGAGGATTTAAGTAGACCATGCATAGACCCAGAAATTAATGATTCTAGTTGTAATGTTTTTAAGATACCGATTCCTGCTAGTTATCCGATTTTGCAAGAGATATACACAGCTTCTTATGCAGTCGCTAATCAAGAACATTATCCTTGGACGGGTTTAGGTTACACCTATGATTGGGGAAATCCGAAAAAACCTCGTGAAGGAGCTAGTGAGTTTCTGATCGAAGGAACTAAAGAAAAACCGATAGAAGTAGAAGTTGTTTCAGTCACAGCTACAAAAGAATATTGTAATAATCAATATTTAACGGTAAAAGATTAGAAATGAGCGCTCATGAAACATCTTGAAGGTAAAGTGGCTTTAGTAACAGGTGCTACGCGGGGAATTGGTAGGGGAATTGCCATTGGCCTTGGTGAAGCAGGTGCAACTGTATACATCACGGGTCGCAGCCTCAACAACTCTTCCAGTGATGGGGTTTCAGGAAGTCTTAGTGAAACGAAATCAGCCATCGAGGAAGTCGGTGGTGTATGCATTCCCGTCCAAGTAGACCACAGCGACGATGAGCAGGTGCGTTTGCTTTTCGATCGCATTCAAGATGAGCAAAATGGCCAACTCAACCTACTAGTAAATAATGCTTATTCAGGAGTTCAGGCATTAAAAGACGCTCAGGGACAACCCTTTTGGGATTCTGAACCTAGTCTTTGGGATGCTAGCAACAACGTTGGACTTCGGAGCCACTATGTTGCAAGTGTTTTTGCGGCTCGGATGATGACTAAGCGTAACTCTGGACTCATTTGCACTATTTCCTCATGGGGTAGTATGTTTTATCTCTTTAATACAGTTTATGGTGTTGGCAAAGCAGCTTGCGATCGCCTAGCTGCTAATATGGCTGTTGAGTTAAAGCCCCATAACGTCACTTCTGTTTCAATTTGGCCGGGTATTGTTGGTACTGAGCTTTTTTCGCGTTTTGCTTCGGAAATGAATCAAACCAATGTTACTGAAAATAATTTCTCATTTTTAAGCGATCGCTACAACTGGGAAACTCCCTTATTAACTGGACGAGCGATCGCTGCACTTGCTAGTGAGCCAAATATAATCCGCCATACAGGACGCGTGCAGATTGTTGCCGAATTAGCTCAGAAATATAATCTCGTAGATGAAAATGGCGATCGGCCTACATCCCTACGCTCTCTACGTTTTGTACTCCCGGCTGCATTGCCTGTACTGAGAAAGTACTCATGGCTCATACCTGATATTAAACTGCCGTGGTCGCTGCTATTATTGAATGCCCTCAGTTCGCCTAAAATTTAATGGGCATCGGGCATGGAGCCAGAAGAGATGCGTCTTAAATAATGCAATAATAAGTCTTTGAACTCCGTTGACGAGTATTTGAACTAGATAAATCCACCTTTGATCTCCGTTGACGAGTATTGGAACTGGATGAATCCACCTTTTATCTCCGTTAACGAGTATTGGAACTGGATGAATCCACCTTTTATCTCCGTTGACGAGTATTTGAACTGGATGAATCCACCTTTTATCTCCGTTGACGAGTATTTGAACTGGATGAATCCACCTTTTATCTCCGTTAACGAGTATTGGAACTGGATGAAT